>CAZMAK010000049.1:0-15725 GCA_964564245.1 uncultured Ectothiorhodospiraceae bacterium
CCTTCGAAGGCACGGAATCCCTGCTGTATGCCGACCAGGTGATCCCCGCCATCGGGCAGACGGTGGACCCGAAAGGTCTGGAGGCACTGCTTGACCATGCCAGCCACCTGGCGGCCGACGCCGTCGGACGTGTTACCGGGCATCCGGGGATCTACACCGGCGGTGACGCGCGCGGCGACCGTGGCTCGGTCACGGAAGCCATCGGCGACGGACGCGTGGCCGCACTGGCAATCGCACGCGACCTGCAACGCCTGAAGGATTCCGACACCACCGAACCTGTACCGGTCGCATACGACGAACTCAACCTGAATTACTTCGAACGGCAGGCGCGTCCCGCCACCCCGCGCCTGCCGGTGGACCAGCGCACGGCAGAGGCCGAGGTGACCGGCAGCCTGCAGCGGGCTGAAGTCGTCGGCGAGGGGCAACGCTGCCTCTCCTGCGGCAACTGCATGACCTGCGACAACTGCTGGACGCTGTGTCCGGACGTTGCCGTGCTCAAGACACGCGATCCGGAGGATGAAAACTCCGGGTACGTGTTCGATTACGACTACTGCAAGGGCTGCGGCCTGTGTGCGCATGAATGTCCGACTGCCTACATCGTGATGGAGGATGAGACCTGATGATATACACCCGGTGCGACGGACGGCTGCGAGGCAGACCTTGAACAGCGACGAGAACGGCCCTGTGGAAACCGGCACACGGTTCAGCATCGAGATCCGCTCCATGCTGCCGGAACGCTTCGCCCGACTGGGTGAACTGGCCGACGACCTCTACTACAGCTGGAACCGCAGCGTCAGGCGGTTGTTCCGTCACCTCGACCCGGATTGCTGGGAAGCCTGTTCGCACCGGCCCCGCGTGTTCCTGCGGCGCCTGCGCCAGGACCGCATCAACGCGGCGGCACGGGACCCGATCCTGCTGACCGAATACCGGCAGACGCTGTCCGGCTATGACACCTACATGGAGCAGATACCGGGCACGGCCATCGATCACCTGCTCGACCGCAACAACGACCTGGTCGCCTATTTCTCCGCAGAATACGGCTTCCATGAAAGCGTGCCCATCTACGCCGGCGGCCTCGGCATCCTCGCTGCCGACTACTGCAAGGCGATGAGTAACCTGTGGGTGCCATTCATCGGTATCGGCATTCTCTACCGGCACGGCTACTTCACCCAGCGCATCGACTGCGACGGCCGGCAGATTGCCGATTACCGGCGCAGCGACCCGGCGGATCTTCCGGTCGCTCCGGCACGAGACAGTACAGGGCGCGAAGTGCAAGTCAGCGTGGAGTTGCCCGGGCGCAGCCTGGCCCTGCGTGTCTGGGAGGCACGCGCCGGGCATATCCGCCTGCTGCTGCTGGACAGCGACGTCGAGTCCAACCGGCCCTCCGACCGCGAACTGACTGCGCAGCTCTATGGCGGAGACCGGGAAACCCGTATCCAGCAGGAGATCATCCTGGGTATCGGCGGGGTCCGCGCCCTGCGCGCCTTGCAGCTGCAACCGACGGTGTGGCATATCAACGAGGGACACGCCGCTTTCCAGATCGTCGAACGCTGCCGCGAACATACCGCGGCAGGCCTGGAGTTCGACAGCGCGCTGGAACTGGTCGCGGCCTCCACCGCATTCACCACCCATACCCCGGTACCGGCCGGGCACGACGTGTTCGACCACGGCATGATGCGCAACTACTTCGGCAACGCCGCGAAGGAACTCCGCATCAGCGAGACCCGCTTCCTGCAACTGGGCAGCAACCCGCGCGACCAGGACGGCTTCTGCACCACCTCGCTGGCGGTGCGCGGCTCGCGCTTCCGCAACGGTGTCAGCCGCATCCATGGTGACGTGGCCGCCAGGATGGAGGCCTACGCCTGGCCCGCGATCCCGGTCGCGGAAAACCCCATGGGCTACATCACCAACGGTGCCGACGTGGATTCCTACCTGGCCCGTTCCTGGGTCGCACTGTTCGAGATGTACATGGGTGGCGGCTGGCGCGCCAAGCTGACCGACACCGCGTTCTGGGCATCCTTCATCGACGAGATACCCGATCACGTGTTCCTGAGTGTGCGGCAATTGCTCAAGGCCGCCGCCATCGAGGACATCCGGCAGCGCGCACTGCTGCAGTATGAGCGCTGTGCCCGCACCCGGTCGCTGGCCAGCCGCCTCACCGCACACCTGACGCCGCACAATATCGATACGCTAATGATCGGATTCGCACGCCGCTTCGCAACCTACAAGCGCGCCACACTGATCTTTCGCGACCTCGAACGACTGGCTCGCCTGCTCAATGACCCGGCGCGGCCGGTCACCCTGGTGTTCGCGGGCAAGGCACATCCCAGCGACCAGCCGGGGCAGGAGTTGCTGCACCGGATCTACGATATCAGCCTGCGTCCTGAATTTCGCGGCCGCGTGATCCTGCTGGAGGACTACAACCTGTCCATGACGCGCGAGCTGTTACCCGGGGTCGACGTCTGGCTGAACACGCCGGAGTTTCCGATGGAGGCCTGTGGCACCTCGGGCATGAAGGCGGCCATCAACGGCGCCATCAACCTCAGCGTCACCGACGGCTGGTGGGCCGAAGCCTGGGATGGCGAGAATGGCTGGTCCATCACCCCGCATCCCGAGTTCGAGCAGGAGTCACGCGTGGAACTCGAGGCCGCTGAACTGATGAATATCCTCGAGTACCACGTCATCCCTGCCTACTATACCCACAATGGCGAAGGCTATTCCGTGGAGTGGCTGCGCATGGCACGCGCCTCCATGAAGACCATCCTGCCGCGCTTCAACACCATTCGCATGGCCATGGATTACCTGCGGCAATCCTATGCACCGGCCGCCCGCGAAGGACGCCTGCTGGCGAGCAACGCGGCACAGGGCGCCGGTGAACTGGCCGCGTGGAAACGCCGCGTGGCACAGGCCTGGTCAGGGGTACACGGGAAACTCGCATCCAGCATACCCGGTTCCATTCCGGCCGGTGAAACCCTGACCGTGCAGCTCGAGCTGAACCTGAACGGACTGCAGGCGGATGATATCGTCGCCGAGTGCGTATTCGGCACCCTGGACAGTGAGGGAACGTTTCATATTGCGCACCGCCAGCTGTTTGTCGATGCCGGGGCGGGCGCGGACGGAAACCGCTTGTTCCGCTGCGAACTGTTTGAATACAGCGGCGTGTGCTCAACCGGCGGATTGCAGCACTTCAAGATACGCTATTACCCCTGCCACCCCCTGCTGAGCCATCCGCTGGAGTGCGGTCTGATGCAATGGGTGTAACCGGCTGGCCCGCAGCGACAGGGAAAAGCCTGATTCAACTACACATGCGACGGATGCAGATGCGTGAATATACCTGCTCGGCCGTCTGGGTCAGCCGCAACAGTTGCCCGAGCGTTTCGATGTGAACATCGCCGTATTCGATCAGCATCAGGTGAAGGGTGTCCCGTGCAGCAAGGACATCGGTTTTGCGGTCAGGTGATTTTCCGTCGGTGTGCATCGCGCCCCCCGGCACACTGCAGCTGATGCCGGCCTCGAGACGACCGGTGAATACCGATTTATAACAGAACCTGAAGGGATGCCGCCTTGATATGGGTCAACTGATTCTGATTCGTCATGGACAAAGTACCTGGAATGCACAGAACCGTTTCACCGGGTGGGTCGATGTTCCACTGAGTCCGCAGGGACGCCGGGAAGCCATCCGCGCCGCAGAGCTGCTGCAGCAAAGCGGGATTGTCGTGCAGGTCTGTTACACCAGCCTGCTCATCCGCGCCATTGAAACCGCAGTCATCTGCCTGACCGAGGCGGATGGCATCTGTGCCGGCAAGAGCCCGGTGATCAAGCACGCTGCCAGCGACCCTGACTGGCACGGCTGGGATCATTATGAAGGCGAGGAAACCGAGGAAGTACCGGTATTCACCAGCATGGCGCTGGACGAGCGCAATTACGGGAGCCTGCAGGGACTGAACAAGGAACAGACGGCGGCGCGGGTCGGCGAGGAACAGGTGAAACTGTGGCGACGCTCCTACGCGACGAGTCCGCCGGGCGGTGAAAGTCTGGCCGATACCGTGCACCGTACCCTGCCGTATTTCGATACCCGGATCCAGGCACACCTCAACGCCGGCGAGTCGGTGCTGGTCTCCGCACATGGCAACTCGCTGCGTTCGATCATCATGCAGCTCGACGGCCTGACGGAAGAAGAGATACCGGCACTGGAACTCTCCACCGCCACCCCGATGGTCTACGATTACGAGGACGGCAGGCCGGTCAACAAGCGGATACTGGACAGCCGCAGCAGCAGCCGTACGTAGCCGGCGGCGGCTCACGGCGCCGGTGAAGCGCCTCTCTCAAAACAGTGAACCGGCCTCCAGGGCCGGGCGTGGACCCGGTGCGGAGCGACGTTTACCGAAGTCACCGGGCCCGCAGCCGGTCCCGCCGCAGCGCACTGGCGCCCGGGGGGCATGTTGTGCCCGGTGCTAGTCCACCAGCGGGTCCAGCAATTCATAGAGATGCTGCCCCAGCATGGCGGGCGTCACCAGGCGGATGCCCTTCGGGGTGATGTGATATTTCCTGGCGTCATCCTTGAGGTCCTCGCCGATCACGGTGCCGTCGGGAATCACGCAACCCTTGTCGATGATTGCATTGACGATGCGGCAGTCCGCCCCGATGGTCACCTTCGGCAGGATGACGCTGTTGCGCACGGTGCTGCAATTGCCAAGGCGGCAGCCGAAGAACACGACGGAACGCTTGACGCTGGCGCCGGAGACAATGACGCCGGCCGAGATCAGTGAATCGATCGCGCTACCACGCCGGCCATCCTCGTCAAACACGAACTTGGCCGGCGGCAACTGGGTCTGGTAGGTCCAGATCGGCCACTGGCGATTGTACAGGTTCAGTTCCGGCTCCACGCCGCACAATTCGATATTGGCCTCCCAGTAGGAGTCCACCGTCCCGACATCACGCCAGTAGGCCGGGCTGCCGTCCGGATTACAGTAGGGAAAGGCGAACACACGGCAGTTGTCGATGGCATGCGGCACGATGTCCTTGCCGAAATCATGGGAGGAATTGAGCTTGATGGCGTCACTGTGCAACAGCCGGTACAGCTTGCTGGTGGAGAAGATGTAGATCCCCATGGAGGCTAGCGCGGCCTCCGGCCGGCCCGGGAGACCGACCGGGTGCACGGGCTTCTCGTCAAACCGGGTGATACGGAACGATTCGTCGACGCTCATGATGCCGTAGCGACTGGCTTCACCGATCGGCACCTCGATGCAACCGACGGTAAAATCCGCCTCGTTCTCCACATGCTGCACCAGCATCCGCGCATAATCCATGGTATAGACGTGATCGCCGCCCAGCACCATGACATAGTCCGGCGAGTGACGGCCGATGATATCGATATTCTGGAACAGGGCATCCGCCGTCCCCTTGTACCAGCGTTTCTCGAGCGTGCGCTGCTGGGCCGGCAGAATCTCGACGAACTCGCCGATCTCGTTGCGCAGGAAGCTCCAGGCACGCTGGATATGACGGATCAGGGAATGTGCGCGGTACTGGGTCAATACGCCGATCCGGCGCAAGCCCGAATTGATGCAGTTGGACAGGGCGAAATCGACGATGCGAAACTTGCCACCGAACGGTACCGCCGGCTTGGCGCGCCAGCGCGTCAGGTCATGCAGCCGCGAGCCCTCGCCGCCTGCCAGCACCAGCACCAGCGTGCGGCGTGTCAGGTCGTTGACCAGCTGCGGCTCGACGTAGTATCTGTAATTCCTGGCCTGTTCTTCAGGTGTAACAGTTGTCATGCAAGCCCTCTGGACCGGCGCACACCTCGACACAAGAGTGCGGTCGTCAATCCGCCCGGCAATACCCCCCAACTACACCCTCGCACCACTTTATTACAGGCAGTGCAATGGACAGTTGACGCACGTCAAATCCCGGACAGGGAATACGCTGGAAGATTCCGGCCGACGTGGTACGCTTCCGCCATGTACGTTCACGATTCCTCTCGCCTCCGCCTGCCCTCCCCCTCAGGCGGCCATACCCGGCAGGCCCCACGACAGCTTGCCGGCAGCCTTGCATGGAAGTCCTGGTAGTCGACATCGGCGGTTTTCGCGTCAAGGTGGCCATGCGCGGGACGACCGTCCACCGCATTCCCACGCCGCCACTGATGACGCCACGGCAACTCATGCAGGCCATCGCCACCGCCACGGGCAACTGGAATTACGACCATGTCTCCATCGGCTTTCCGGGCCCGGTGCGGGACAACCGTCCGGTGCGCGAGCCCGTCAACCTCGGCGGCGGGTGGGTGGAATTCGATTTCAGCGCCGCTTTCGGCTACCCGGTGCGCATGATCAACGACGCAGCCATGCAGGCACTTGGCAGCTACCACGGCGGTGTCATGCTGTTCCTGGGGCTGGGCACCGGTCTCGGTACCACGCTGATTCACGACGGGCACCTGGTACCAATGGAGATTTCCCACCTGCCGTTTCGGGAGGGCGAGACCTTCGAGTCGGCACTGGGCAAGGCCGGCCTGGAACGACTGGGCGAGGCATGCTGGAAACAGTACGTACTGGAGGCCATCAAGCTGTACGGCTATGCCCTGTACCCGGACTACATCGTCCTGGGTGGTGGCAACGTGGCACGTTTTAACGACCGGGAATTGCCGCGCATCGTCGAGCGCGGCGACAACGAGAATGCTATCCGGGGCGGACTGCGCCTGTGGGAGGCGGACGTGGCAACCGGGCACCCGGCGACGAACACCTGACACTTCTACAAAGGAGGATCCCATGAGTCTCAAGAAGCAGTACCTGAAAAAGTCACCCGTCTGCAAGGTAACCTTCCAGCTGCCGCCCGAGGCGGCTGGCAACGCCAGCAAGGTCCATATCGCCGGCGACTTCAATGACTGGGACATCTATGCGATACCGCTCAAAAGGCGCAAGGACGGCACCTTCACCATCACGCTGAACCTGGAACCGGATCACGAGTACCAGTTCCGCTATCTGATCGATGAAACCACCTGGGCAAACGACTGGGAAGCGGACAAGTACGTTCCTTCACCGTTCGGGGATGAGGACAACTCGGTGGTCGTGGTGTAACCTGCGGCCCCTGCCGCGGACCGCCATGCGCGGAACCGGCAGCACCGGGGATATAACGCCGCCATATGCTGTCCAACCCACCGTCCCTGGCATAGCAGCCAGTCACGGAGCCCTTCCATCATGTCCGGCACCGGGTTAACCGTTCAGCGGCAACTGGCCATCCTGGTTCTGGTGGCCGGCATCAGCGCCTGTGCCATTCATGGCCGGGGTGGCCCCTACCATGCCCCCGGCTACTACTATTACGACGACCCCTACCTGTACGAGGACTACCCCGGCTCGTGGTTTTATTTCCGGCGATCCGCACACGAGCATCCCGGAGATTCGCACCCTGACCGATCCACACCGTCACGCGGGCCGGCACGACGCGACCACCACGTCTCTCACCCGGATGCGGACGACCGGCACGACACCGCCCACCAACACGAACGCAATGACCGGCACCGGACCGACGAAACCGGCCATTCCGCGCACCATCCGGGACCGCGCCAGACCCGGGAACCGCGCACCGGCGACACGGACCAGTCGGGCGGCTGGCGCTTCTGGCGCCGCCGCTAGTCACGCCCGCCACGCCTCCGCCTCGTAAATCCGTTCCGGCTGCGCCATAATCCGTCGCTGTCAGACTCGCCGGGCACAGCCGGTAAGCACGGTCTGCCAATCGACCGCCTGGCGGTCCCGGTCAGGTAGCAGGTCATTCGGCGTTAACAAGCAAAAACAACGGAATTTCAGCCCATGGCAATCCAGCGTACCCGAACCTCCGCCGTCCTCGCCCTGCTGCTGGCGCTGGGCGCCGTTCAGCTCGCCGGTTGCGGGAAAAACAGCCAGGACAACGCCGCCGGCATGCAGGCGGCCCAGGTCACCGTCGTCGACCTGCAGCCCCGCTCACTGCCGGTCCGCTTTGAATACGTGGGCCGGCTGGAGGCCTCGCGCGAGATCGAGATCCGGCCACGCATCACCGGCCTGATCGAACAACGCCTGTTCCAGGAAGGCGGCCGGGTTACGGCCGGCCAGACCCTGTTCCGGATCGACCCCGCCCCGTTTGCGGCGCGCAAGCGCGCGGCGGAAGCGGCGCTCGCCGAGGCAAAGGCACGCTTTAACCAGGCGGAACGGGAAGCCCGGCGGCTGGCGCCGCTGGCCGAGGCCCGGGCGATCAGCCAGCGTGAACTGGATGACGCCAATTCCAATCGCGATCTGACCCGGGCGGCCGTCGCCGCGGCCGAGGCGGAGCTGGCGCAGGCGAAGCTGGAGCTCGGCTACACCGACGTCGCGGCCCCGCTGGCCGGTCGCATCGGCCGCGCGCTGGAGGTCGAGGGCGCACTGGTCTCGCCGACCACGGGGGCACTGGCCACCCTCGCCCAGATCGACCCCCTGTACGTGCGTTTTTCCATCTCCGGTGACGAACGGCTGGCCATGGAACGGCAGATCGCCGAGGGCCGGCTGGTAATGCCACCACCCGATCAGAGTCACGTCGAGGTACAGCTCGCGGACGGCACCATCTATCCGATCACCGGGCACTTCGATTTCAACGACTACCGCAGCGACCCGCAGACCGGTGCATTCGGCGCCCGCGCCACGTTGCCTAACCCGGACGCCCGGCTCAATCCCGGCCAGTTCGTGCGCGTGCATGTCGAGGGCGGGGTGATGCCCGACGCACTGGCGGTACCCCAGCGGGCGGTACAGGAAGATGCCCGGGGCAAGTTCGTCTACGTCGCCACGCCGGGCGACCACGGGATGACGGTGGCCATGCCGAAACACGTCGAGGTGGGCCGGTGGGTGGAACAGGCCACGGCCGACGGCACGACCGAGCGGCTCTGGGTGATCGATTCCGGTCTCGCGGCCGGTGACCGGGTGGTCACCGATGGCACCGCGCGTATCTTCTTCCCCGGCATGCCGATCCAGCCACAGCCGGCCGGGACGCAACCCGGCGCAACGGCGGGTTCCGCGCCGCCTGCGCCTGCACCGGACAACGCCGGGGATCACTGAGCATGCTGTCACGCTTTTTCATCGACCGCCCGATCTTCGCCGCGGTGCTGTCGATCTTCCTGGTGCTGGCGGGCCTGCTGTCGATGCGTACCCTGCCCATCGCGCAATACCCGGAAATCGCGCCACCGGTGGTCACCGTGCGCGCAATCTACCCCGGCGCCTCGGCCGAGACCATCGAGCAGACCGTGGCGGCACCGCTGGAAAACGCCATCAACGGCGTCGAGAACCTGATGTACATGAGCTCGACCTCGTCCTCCAACGGCGCGCTCGAGATCCAGGTCACCTTCGAGATCGGTTCCGACGTCGACCAGGCCGCGCTCAACGTCAACAACCGCGTCAAGCAGGTCGAACCGCGCCTGCCGGATGACGTGCGGCGCCAGGGCGTGACCGTGGAGAAGGGATCCTCGTCCTTCCTGCAGGTGTTCGCCTTCCTCTCGCCGGACGGTACCTTCGACGACCTCTACACCAGCAACTACGTCACGCTCAATGTGCTGGACCGGCTCAAGCGTATTCCCGGCACCACCAACGTGCAGATCTTCGGCGCCAAGGACTACGCCATGCGCATCTGGCTGAAACCGGACCGCATGGCCGAGCTGGGCGTCACCGCGACCGAAATCGCGCAGGCCATCCGGGAACAGAACGCCCAGTTCGCGGCCGGCAAGATCGGCCAGCCGCCGATCGGGAAAGGCAGCGAACTGGTCTATACCATCAACGCCCGCGGCCGCCTGTCGACCCCCGAGGAATTCGGCAACATCATCCTGCGCGCCGGCAAGGGTACGTCGCTGCTCCGGCTCCGGGATGTCGCACGCATCGAGCTGGGTTCGCGCGACTATGACTTCACCGGGCTCTACAACGGCAAGCCGTCCACCCTGGTCGGCATCTTCCTGCAACCGGGCGCGAATGCGCTGGCGGTGGGTGACCAGGTCAGGACCACGGTGGCCGAACTGGCAAAACAGTTTCCGAAGGGGCTGACCTACGCGGTGCCCTACGACACCACGCGCTTCGTCGAGGTATCGATACGCGAGGTCGTCAAGACGCTGGGCGAGGCCATCCTGCTGGTGGTGCTGGTGGTGTTCGTGTTCCTGCAGACCTGGCGCGCCACCCTGATCCCGGTGATCGCCGTGCCGGTGTCGCTGATCGGCACCTTCACCGGCCTGCACCTGCTCGGCTACACCATCAACACCCTCACCCTGTTCGGCATGGTGCTGTCGATCGGTATCGTGGTCGACGATGCGATCGTGGTGCTGGAAAACATCGAGCGCATCATGCACGAGGAAAAACGCAGCGCACGCGAGGCGGCAATCAAGGCGATGCGCGAGGTCACCGGGCCGGTCATCGCCATCGTGCTGGTGCTGTGCGCCGTGTTCATCCCGATTGCCTTCCTGGGCGGCCTGACCGGTGAACTGTACCGGCAGTTCGCGGTGACCATCGCGATTGCGGTGGTGCTGTCCGGCTTCGTGGCGCTGACCCTGACCCCGGCACTGTCGATGCTGATCCTGCAGGGACAGGCGCGTCATCCGGGGCGTTTCTTCGACGCCTTCAACCGCGGCTTTGCCCGTGTCACCCATGGCTATCTGTCCGGGGTCCACTTCCTGTTACGGCGTGCAAAGCTGGCCATCGTCCTGTACCTGGTGATGGTCGCCGCGGCGATCCTGCTGTGGCAGGTCACGCCTGGCTCACTGGTGCCGGACGAGGACCAGGGCTATTACATCAGTGCCGTGTACCTGCCGGACGGCTCCAGCCTGGCGCGCACCGAGGCGGTGGTGCAGCGCGTGATCAAGGTCATGCGTTCCGATCCCGACGCCGAACATGTGGTGGCGTTCGCCGGCATGGATTTTCTCGGCGGCGGCTTCCGCAACAGCGCGGCCACGATCTTCGTCGCGGCCCGGCACTGGGATGACCGTTCGCGCTCGATCAACGACATGGTCGGAACGCTGATGGCAAAGACCGCCGGCATCCGCGAGGGGCTGGTGCTGGCGTTTGCGCCGCCACCGATCTTCGGGCTGGGCAACGCGGGCGGCTTCGAACTCTACCTGCAGAACCACAGCGAGCAGGGTCCGAAACGGCTGGCCGAGGTCAGCGAGCAGTTTCTCGCCGAGCTGCGCAAGGATCCGCGCATCGTCCAGCCGCTGTCGCTGTGGCGTTCGCGCGTGCCACAGCTGTATGTCGACGTGGACCGGGAGAAGGCGAAGCTGCTTGGCGTCAATCTCGACGCGCTGTTCACCACCGTCTCCGCCACGCTTGGCACCTATTATGTCAATGACTTCAACAAGTACGGCCGCACCTGGGAGGTGCAGATGTCCGCCGAACCGGGCTATCGCGCCAGGCCGGAGGACATCGGCGCCCTGTACGTGCAGGGCGGCAGCGGCGCACAGATTCCGCTTTCGGAACTGGCGCGGGTCGAGTACACCTCGGGACCGGAAACGCTGGACCGCTACAACAACGTACAGGCGGTGAAGATCCTCGGCAACAGCGCACCCGGTATCAGTTCCGGCCAGGCCATTTCCATCGTCGAGGAGATCGCCAGGCGGACCTTGCCGAAGGATTTCAGCCTCGAGTGGACGTCGGCCTCGTTCCAGGAAAAGCGTTCGAGCGGCACCTCCACCCTCGCACTGGGACTGGCGGTACTGATGGTGTTCCTGATCCTGGCCGCACAGTACGAAAAGTGGACACTGCCGTTCGCGGTCCAGCTGGCGCTGCCGTTCGGTACCTTCGGCGCGCTGGCCGCCGTGTGGTTGCGTGGCCTGACCAACGACGTCTATTTCCAGATCGGCCTGGTCACCCTGCTCGGGCTGGCCGCCAAGAACGCCATCCTGATCGTGGAGTATGCCTTGCTCAGAAAGGGTGAAGGCTATTCCGCCTGTGCCGCGGCCGTGGAAGCCGCACGCCTGCGCTTCCGCCCGATCCTGATGACCTCGATGGCGTTTATCCTGGGCGTGCTGCCACTGGCGCTGTCGACCGGCGCCGGTGCGGGGGCGCGCCATGCGGTCGGCACCGGCGTCGCCGGCGGCATGCTCGCGGCCACCTTCCTGGCGATCTTTTTCATTCCCCTGTTCTACCGCCTGGTTACGGACCACCGACTGCAGGTCGACCCGGAGGAATTCGAGCAAATGCCGCACCATCCAGCACAGGCCTCACCCCACACACCCACGCATCACACCGGGGGTCCGCAATGATTCGCCATGCCCCCGTACTGGTGCTGTGCGTGGCGCTGTGCGGTTGTGCCACCCTGAATCCGCCCGCTCCGCCACAACCCGATGCCGCCGGCCTTCCGGCCATGGACGCCGCGGCGCCACAGGGCCTCGATCGCTGGTGGACCGGCTTCGGCGATACCCGTCTGGACGCCATGGTCGAGGAGGCGCTGGCACATAATCTGGACCTGCGCCAGGCACGGGCTCGGCTCGACGAGGCACGGGCCCGCTACCGGCTGGCGCGTGCGGCACGCTACCCGAGCCTCGATTTTACCGCCTCCTCCTCGCGCAACCGCACCACGGAGATCGGGCCCAACCCGCTACCGCCGGGATTTGCCGCCTCGACCACGGACTACCGGACCACGCTCGACCTGTCGTGGGAGGTGGACCTGTGGGGACGCGTGGCGGCGGGCGCGCGCAGCGCCGGGGCGGCCTATCACGCCAGCCAGGCCGATACCGCCGGTGCTCAGGCCAGCCTCGCGGCCGGCGTGGTGCGCAGCTGGTTCCAGTTGCGCGCCATCGACGCCGAACTGGAGCTGGGTGAGCGAATCCTGGACAGCCGCGAGCAAAGCCTGCAGCTGATCGACCAGCGCAATCAGGCCGGCGCCAGCGGCATGCTGGAACTTGCCCAGGCCCGGGCCGAACGCGACACGGCCCGGGCGGCGTTACCGCCCCTGCGCCAGGCACGCGCCCAGTCGGAATCCGCCCTCGCCGTACTGCTGGGCCGTGCACCGAAAGACGTGTTCACGCCGGACATCGCGCGTGGCAAGGCACTCGATGCGCTGGCCGAGGCACCCACCGTACCGGCCGGACTCGACGCCGGCCTGCTCACCCGCCGCCCGGATGTGATTGCCGCCGGGTCACGCCTGCTGTCGAGTGAATGGCAGCTGCGCGAGGCACGGGCCGCGTTCTTCCCCAGAATCACGCTGACCGGGCTGCTGGGATATGAATCCGGCGAACTGTCGGACCTGGTGTCGGCGCCGGCACGGCTGGGTGCACTCGCCCTTGGCCTGGTACAGCCGATCTCCGGTATCGCCACGCTGCGTGCCGCGCGCGAGGTCGCTTCCGCACAGCAGGAGCAGAATGCACTCGCCTGGCAGGCCGCAGTCATCAATGCCTTTCATGAAACCCATGACGCACTGGTGGCGATCCGCGAGCAGGACGCCCTGGAGCAGGCACAGCGCGACCGGCTGGCAAGCCTCTCGGAAGCCACCCGGCTGGCACAACTGCGCTTCGACGCCGGTTATTCCGGCTATCTCGAAGTCCTCGACAGCGAACGCGGCCGCGATGCCGCGGCCACTGCGCTGATCGAGGCACGCCGTGACCGGCTGCTGGCGATCGTCGACCTCTACCTGGCCCTGGGCGGCGGCTGGTCGTCGCTGCCGGAAACCGGCACCGGTTCGCACTGAGCCGGCCGGCAAACAGTGGCAATTTGCGGTGCACAGGACTACAGTCGGAGTATCGTCGCCATCGCGTAACGGGGCAGTGTCTGCCGGTTTGCACAACACCGGCCATCTGCCCCTGCCATCGAACCGTTCGACCACACCCCGTTCTTTGGAATGATTCAGGACACCTACATGCTGCAAGGATTATTGAACCTGTCACACTGGAGCCACCTTGGCATCACACTGCTGCTCACCCACATCACCATCGCCTCCGTCACCATCTTCCTGCATCGCCACCAGGCGCACAACGCGCTGAGCATGCATCCGGTCGTCAGCCACTTTTTCCGGGCCTGGCTCTGGCTGACCACCGGTATGGTGACGCGGGAATGGGTCGCGGTACACCGCAAGCACCACGCGCACTGTGAAACCCCGGACGATCCGCACAGCCCGCAGGAGCAGGGCATCTGGCGCGTCCTGCTCGGTGGCGCCGGCCTTTACCGGCACGCGGCGAACAACGCGCAAACCCTGGATCACTTCGGCAAGGGCACGCCGGACGACTGGCTGGAGCGGCATGTGTACAGCCGCTTTCCACAACTGGGCATCGTGCTCATGGCGATCACCGACATCCTCCTGTTCGGCGTCGCCGGCCTGGTGATCTTCGCCGTGCAGATGCTGTGGATCCCGCTCTGGGCAGCCGGGGTGATCAACGGTCTCGGCCACTACCTGGGTTACCGCAACTTCGAGACCCTGGATGCGTCGCGCAACCTGTCGCCCGTCGGCATCCTGATCGGTGGCGAGGAACTGCACAACAACCACCACGCCTACCCCTACTCGGCCCGGCTGTCGAACAAGTGGTGGGAGTTCGACATCGGCTGGCTCTATATCCGCCTGCTGGCCCTGTTCCGGCTGGCACAGGTGCGACGGGTGGCGCCGCGGGTGCGCATCATTCCGGGCAAACGGGTCGTGGATCTCGATACGCTGCGGGCGATCGTCCGTGACCGCTACCATGTCCTCACGCTCTATGGCCGCAAGGTCATCCGGCCGGTGCTGCGGGCCGAGTGCCGCCTTGCCCGGGGCGCCTACCTCAGGCTGCTGCGCCGCGTACGCAAGCTGATGACCCGCGAGGATATCGTGTTCGACCCCCGTTCACTGGCCACGCTGGATCGTGCCTTGCAGGGCAGCCCGCTGCTGGAAACCGTGTACCGTTTCAGGACGCGACTCAAGACCCTGTGGACGCACACCGCCGGCAACAACACCCTGCGCCTGGAAAGGCTGGAACAGTGGTGCAGCGACGCGGAACGCTCCGGCATCCAGGTGCTGCAGGATTTTGCCGAAGTACTGCGTGGCTATACCCTGCAGACCGGCTGACCGCCACGGGGCGGGCGTCTCGGCGCCCTGCCCCGTCAGTCCTCGCGCAGGACAGACTGGATGATGTAACCGCCCGACTTCTCGTCGTGCTGCAGCGTCAGCAGCTTGCGTGCCTGCGCCTCCTCCAGCAGCTGCCCGAAGGTGCGGAAGCCGTGGTAGGTCTCGTCGAAGCCGGGCTTGCGGCGTTTCAGGGTCTGCTTGACCATGGACCCCCAGACCTTTTCCTGCTCGCCGCGTTCCTTGAGCAGGGCCTCGACCGTCTCCAGCACCAGGTCGAGGGCCTCCTGCTGTTTGTCATCACCGGTATTCACCGTGCTCTTCCTGCCACCCTTTTTTGCCGTCGACTTGCGCCGTGACCGGGCCGGCCGGGCGGTCTCGCGCACCAGGTCGTCGTAGAAAATGAACTCGTCGCAATTGCCGATCAGCAGGTCCGAGGTCGAGTCCTTCACCCCGACCCCGATCACCACCTTGTCGTTTTCGCGCAGTTTGCTGACCAGCGGGGAAAAGTCCGAGTCGCCACTGATGATCACGAAGGTGTCGACGTGTGACTTGGTGTAGCAGAGATCGAGCGCATCGACGACCATGCGGATGTCGGCCGAGTTCTTGCCGGACTGGCGCACGTGGGGAATCTCGATCAGCTCGAACGCCGCCTCGTGCATCGCCGGCTTGAAATCCTTGTAGCGCTCCCAGTCGCAGTAGGCCTTCTTGACCACGATGCTGCCCTTGAGCAGCAG
>CAZMAK010000050.1:0-15688 GCA_964564245.1 uncultured Ectothiorhodospiraceae bacterium
CCGTCGGTGAAGGCGACTGCGGCCGGACCGTCCCAGGGCTCCATGACGGCGGCATGGTATTCATAGAAGGCCCGGCGGCTTTCGTCCATCAACGGATTGCCGGACCAGGCCTCCGGGATCAGCAGCATCATGGCGTGTGCCAGCGAATAGCCGCCGTTGACCAGCAGTTCCAGCGCATTGTCAAAGCAGGCCGAGTCGGACTGGCCCTCGGCGATCAGCGGCCAGAGCTTTTCCAGGTCCGCGCCGAACAGGGTGGAGGCCATCGAGTGGCGGCGTGCATTCATCCAGTTGATATTGCCGCGCAGGGTGTTGATTTCCCCGTTGTGCGCGATCATGCGGAACGGGTGTGCCAGGTCCCAGGACGGGAAGGTGTTGGTGGAAAAACGCTGGTGGACCAGGGCCAGTGCCGAGGTCATGCGCGGATCGTTCAGGTCGGCGTAGTAGGTGCCGACCTGGCTGGCCAGCAGCATGCCCTTGTAACAGAGCGTGCGTGCCGACAGGGAAGGGATATAGAAACCCTCACTGCCCGGTTTGCCGGAGTTGCGCACGGTGTTTTCCACGATCTTGCGGATGATGAACAGGCGGCGCTCGAAGGCATCGGCATCGCCGACACCCTTGCCGATCAGTACCTGCCGGATCACCGGCTCCACGGCCTTCACGCTGGCGCCGAGCCCGGAACCGTCGGTCGGTACGTCACGCCAGCCCAGCAGGACCTGGCCTTCGCTTGCGATGGTCTGTGCAACCAGCGCTTCACACCAGGCGCGGGTGTCCGGCTCGCGCGGCAGGAACAGCATGCCGACGCCGTAGTTCCCGTCTCCGGGCAGGTCGATGCCCAGCCCGGCGCACTCCTCGCGCAGAAAGTCATGGGGCAGCTGCATCAGGATGCCGGCACCGTCGCCGGCCAGCGGGTCGGCGCCGACGGCGCCGCGGTGCGTGAGGTTGACCAGGATGCGCAGGCCCTGCTGGATGATCTGGTGGCTCCTGCGGCCCTTGACGTTGGCCACAAAGCCGACGCCACAGGCGTCATGTTCATTGGCGGGGTCGTACAGACCCTGTCGGGGAGGCAGCATGCCGTTCGTCATCGGGTACACCTTCTTGTCCGGCAGGGCGGCGTGTGTGGGGACAATCCGCCTGCCCGTGCAAAAAATAATAACACAAACATATAGTTAAATTGCCCTGCCTGCGCCGCGCGAGGGCTGGGACGGCCATGCCCGGCTGCCGCGCAAAAGGCCGAACAGTATAGCGCCGCCGGCGTGGCGGTTCAATTTGGGGAAGGGGATTTTTCCCTTTTGGTTTCAGGGATATGCGGAGCCCGGCAGGGCTCAGTCCGAACGGGTCTGCATGAACACCACCCGGTAGCCGCGCCGGAGCTGTTCATCACGGATCCGCAGCATGGCTTCCTCGGCCGCCTCACGGTCCGGGTACTGTTCCCGGACCACCCGGCCGCGGGCGCCCTGGTAGCCCCACTCGCGGATCAGCGACCAGCCTTCGAGCAGGTCCTCCTGCAGGTGCAGATGGTAGAAGCGCGGTGCCTTGTCGCCCTCGGGCGGGATCTGCATGTAGATACGCATGTCACACGCCTTCTCAGGTGCCCGGGTTGAAGGTGCGTTCGTATTCGGCGATGGCGTAACGGTCGGTCATGCCGGCGACGTAGTCCGCCACGGCGCGGGCGCGGCCGTCGGCGCCTTCGCTTTCTTCCAGTGCCCTGGCCTGTGCATAGGCATCATCCGGCAGCAGGCGCGGGTCATCGAAAAAGGCGCCAAACAGCTCGGTGATCGTGCGTGCAGCCTTGGCGGTCATGCGGTGCACACGATAATGACGGTACAGGCGTGTGCGCAGGAAGCGCTTCAGTTCCAGGTTCTTCTCGCGCATCCCGTCACTGAACCCGATCAGCGGCGTACCGTGATTGCGAACCGCGTCGATGTCCGCCGGCGCCGCGGCCGCCAGCAGCGCCGCACCGGCATCCACCAGGTCGATGACCTGGCAACCGATCAGCCGTCGCACGACCTCGTGGATGGTACGGCGTGGCGCCAGCTGCGGGTAAGCGCGGCGGACGGTTTCATACTGTTCACGAAACAGCGCCACCTCGCACAGTGCCTCGACGTCGATCAGGCCGGAGCGCAGGCCGTCATCCACGTCGTGACTGTTATAGGCGATTTCATCAGCCAGGTTGGTAAGTTGTGCCTCCAGGGAGGGCTGGGTCTGGTGAATGAAGCGCCGGCCCAGTTCACCAAGCGCTTCCGCGTTCCTGCGCGAGCAGTGTTTCAGGATGCCCTCGCGCGCCTCGAAGGTGAGGTTGAGGCCGGGAAATTCGGCGTAGCGTTCTTCGAGTTCGTCAACCACGCGCAGCGACTGCAGGTTGTGCTCAAAGCCGCCGTATTCCTTCATGCAGGCGTTCAGCGCATCCTGGCCGGCGTGGCCGAACGGTGTATGGCCGAGGTCGTGGGCCAGCGCAATGCACTCGGTCAGGTCTTCGTTGGCGCCGAGTGCGCGTGCAATCGAGCGTGCCACCTGGGCCACCTCGATGGAGTGCGTCAGGCGGGTGCGAAACAGGTCGCCCTCGTGGTTGACGAAAACCTGGGTCTTGTACTCCAGGCGCCGGAATGCGGCCGAGTGTATGACGCGGTCACGGTCCCGCTGGAACTCGCTGCGGTAGGCGGGCGCGGTTTCCGGATGACGGCGGCCACGGGAGGCGTCGGGACGGGCTGCGTAGCTGGCGAGGGTGGCCGTCGGTGTGCGTGCAGCGTCCATGTGGATTTCTGTCAGGCGGCAGCCGGGTCGAGAGTCGAGCCAAGCAGTTCGGGCCGGAAATCGGCGGTCACGACCGCCTTGCCGATCGCCTGCAGCAGCACCAGGCGCAGGCCGCTGTCAGAGGCCTTCTTGTCGACCGCCATCAGGTCCAGGAACTGCTGCCGGCTCATTTCCGGCGGTGGTGCGACCGGCAGGCCGGCGGCGCGGATCAGCGCAGCGGCCCGCTCAACCTCGGCGCGGCTGATCCAGCCGTGCCGTGCAGACAGGTCGGCAGCCATCACCATGCCGGCGCCGACCGCCTCGCCATGCAACCAGTTGCCGTAACCGGTGCCGGTCTCGATGGCGTGGCCGAAGGTATGGCCGAGATTGAGCAGGGCGCGGACACCGCCCTCCCGCTCGTCGGCGGCGACGATCTCCGCCTTGATGCGGCAGGAATGTTCGATGGCATCGGCCAGGGCCGGCTTGTCGCGCGCCCTGAGTGCCGTCATGTGCTGTTCCAGCCACTGGAAGAATTCCGCGTCACGGATCAGTCCGTACTTGATGACCTCGGCCAGTCCGGCGGACAGCTGGCGGTCATCGAGGGTATCGAGCGTGTCGGTGTCGATCACCACACAACCGGGCTGGTGGAATGCGCCGATCATGTTCTTGCCGAGCGCGTGGTTGACCCCTGTCTTGCCACCGACCGAAGAGTCCACCTGCGCCAGCAGGGTGGTCGGGACCTGCAGGAAGGCCACGCCGCGCTGGTAGCTTGCCGCAGCGAAGCCGGTGATATCCCCCACCACGCCGCCACCGAGTGCAATCAGGGTGCAGCCCCGGTTGAAACGCCTTTCCAGCAGCGCGGTATAGACCAGATTCAGGGTGTCCAGGTGCTTGTACTGTTCACCGTCCGGCAGGACCACGCTGGATACTTCGAACCCGTTCAACACGTCCAGCACACGCTGCAGGTACAGGGGGGCAACGGTTTCATTGGTGACGACCAGCACCTGGCGCCCACGGATGTGCTTCCGCAGCAGCTCCGCCTGTGCAAGCAGATTCTGTCCGATGTGGATCGGGTAACTGCGGTCCCCGAGTGCGACGGTCAAGGTTTTCATGTGCCGGTGGGTTCAGTTGTCGGGGATGAGCATAGCGAAAAACACGGGCAGGGCGCAAAGCGGTCAGTGTTCTTTGAGCTGGTTGATGATCTGCCTGACCACGTCCATGACCCGCATGCCGTCGGTCTGGATGACGATGTCCGCGGTCTCCCGGTATAACGGGTCCCGGACCGCCATCAGCTGTTCCAGTCTCGCCCGGGGGTCCGCAGTCTGCAGCAGCGGCCGGTTGCGGTCATGCCGGGTGCGCCGGAGTTGCTGCGGCACGGTGGCGTGCAGGTAAATGACCAGGCCGCGTGTGGTCAGGTGTTCACGGTTTTCCGGGTCAAGGATCGCGCCGCCACCGGTGGCCAGAATGATGCCCGGCAGTTGTGTCAGGTCATCGATGGCCGCCTTCTCGCGCTTGCGGAAGCCGGCCTCGCCCTCCAGTTCGAAGATCAGCGGGATATCGACGCCGGTCCGGTGTTCGATTTCCTGGTCGCTGTCATGGAACGGCATTCTCAGACGCCGTGCAAGCTGGCGTCCGATAGTCGACTTGCCGGCCCCCATGGGCCCGGTCAGAAACAGACTGCCCGGCATTTTCATGCCGGGCAGGTATGCCAGATAATCGGGTGGCTGGCAAGCAATACCGGCCCCGACCGGTCAGATGTGGAAGTTTTCCTTCACGATCTTCGGCGTGATGAAGATCAGCAATTCCTGTTTCTTGTGGGACTTGTCGGTGTGCTTGAACAGCCAGTTGATGACCGGTACTTCACCCAGCACCGGGGTGCGGTTCTCGCTGTTGATGTTCTTTTCCGTGTAGACACCGCCCAGCACCAGCGTCTCGCCGTTGTCGACCAGTACCTGGCTGGTGACCTCGTTGGTGTCGATGATCGGTACACCGTTCACGGCTTTTTCGCCTACCGTGTCATTATTGATCTTCAGGTCCATGATGATGCGGTCATCCGGCGTGATCTGCGGGGTGACGTTCAGGCTCAGTACCGCCTTCTTGAATGCGATGTTGGTGGCGCCGCTGGAGGTCTTTTCCTGGTACGGGATTTCCGAGCCCACCTCGATGTAGGCCGGCTTCTGGTTGGACGTCAGCACGCGCGGACTGGAGATGGTCTCGGTGTGCCCCTCGGCCTCGGACGCATTCAGTGCGAGATCGAGGATATGACTGCCGATCTTGCCGTAGCGGAAGTCGAACAGCGTGCTCGACGAGGCCGCCGGCAGGGTGGCCGTGAAATTGCCGTTGGCAAACTGGTTGCCGTTATCGAACGTCGTTTCCTTCTGCAGGTTGAAGGTGACGCCGATTTCGCGGGCGAAGTTCTTGTCCGCGACGACCACGCGTGACTCGATCAGTACCTGGCGTACCGGGACGTCGAGTTGGGCAATCAGCTTGCGGATCTCGGCCAGCTTGGCAGCGGTTTCCTGCACCAGCAGGGTGTTGGTGCGGGAATCGGTGGTGGCCATGCCGCGTTCGGACATCAGCCGGGTATCGCCGCTCTTCAGCAGTTTCACGATATCTTCAGCCTTGGCATAGTTGATCTGGATGTACTCGGAGTACAGCGGTTCGAGTTCCTGGATCTGCTTCTTGGATTCCAGTTCCAGCTTCTCGCGGGCCGCGATCTCCTCGCTCGGTGCCACCAGCATCACGTTGCCGGTCCTGCGCATGGCCAGCCCCTTGGTCTTCAGGATGATATCCAGGGCCTGGTCCCAAGGAACGTTCTTCAGGCGCAGGGTGATGCTGCCCTTGACGGTATCGCTGACCACCACGTTGATACCGGTGAAGTCGGCGATCAGCTGCAGTACCGAGCGGACCTCGATGTCCTGGAAATTGAGGGACAGACGCTCGCCGGAATACCCCAGCTCGTCCTTCTTCTTGTCCTCGACTTCCTTCTTGGTCAGCTTGCGGACCTCGATGGTGAACTGGTTGTCTGTCTGGTATGCGATATAGTCGTAGTCACCGCCGGGGGTGATCACCATGTGGACATTCTCGCCCTTGGGATAGGTATCGATTGTCTTGACCGGTGTGGCAAAGTCGAGTACGTCCATGCGACGCGCCAGTTCTTTCGCCAGGCCGGCACGGTAGAAATCAACCAGCACCTTGCCGGCTTCCTGGCGGATGTCCACCGGGATGGACGGGTCGGACAGGGTCACGATCACGCGGCCCTCGCCACCTTCACCGCGGCGGAAATCCACGTTGCTGATCTGGTTCCCGGTAGCAGTGCCGCCTGCCTGGCTGGTGGCGGCTTCCATCTCGGACTCGTCACGGCCGGCGTTCTGTATGGTCAGGATTACCTTGTTGCCATCGGCATGCGCCTCATACGGCACCATCTCGGTCAGGTTGATGACCACGCGGGTGCGTCCCTTGGCCTCGACCACAGTCATGCTTTCGGCCATGCCGACACCGATGTGCTGGCTGCGCTCGGCAAGCTTGCTGGTGGTGTCGGGAAAATCCAGCGCGATCCTGGCCGGGTTGTCAATGGTGAAGCTGAGCGGCGCCGCTGCCGGCTGGCTCATGGTCAGGGTGATCTGGGCCTTGTTGCCCGGCAGGCTGGAAAACTCGGCATTCTGCAGGGTGTTGGCCGCGTGGGCAGCGGCCGCTGTACCGAATAACAGCACGCAGGCGGCCAGCAGCCTGTTCCAGAATGAGCCGGTCTGTCGTCTGGTGGTGCGAATCGATCCTGATTCACGAGTCAGCAAACGGCGAGAGAGAATAGCAATCATTGTGTTCACCCTGTGTGATTATTCGCTTAACGCAATCGTTGCCGGCCGTTCCATCCAGCCACCGATTCCGTCAGGAATAATTTCGGTAAGTTCGACTTCGAATTCGGTAACGCGGGTAATCTTGCCAAAATTCTGCCCGACATAGTTGCCGGCCTGCACGCGATGAATCGTACCGTCCGTATCATTTATGAGTGCCCAGTTGGCGCTTTTCTGCTCCAGGGTGCCCACCATGCGCAGGCTGTCCAGCGGGAATTCCTCCAGCGGTTCGCGCGGGCGGTCGAAATCCGGCTTCAGTCCGTTGCCGGAAGCCGTCATGGGCACTGCCTGCGGGGTCGAGGAAGTGGGCTGGGTGAACGGGTCACGCAGGTCACTGGCCGCATAGGTGAATGATTCATACGGACTGAATTCCGGCAGCGGATCGATATGCGACACCTGCTGATGCTTCACGGTCTCGACATACTGCGTCAGGTCCGCAGTCGGGTCGGAGGAGCAGGCGGCGAGCCCGGCTGTCATGGAAGCCAGTAGCAGGCTGCAGGTAAACCGGTTATGCAGGACGTTCATTATTTCGCAGCCTCCCCGCTTCTTTCCGTTTCCTCGAGATAGCGATAGGTCTTGGCGGTCAGGTTCATGGCCAGCAGGTCCGAGTGCGCGACATGGCTGATCTGGATATTGTGCAGGGTCACGATACGCGGTAACGCAGCCACACCACTGACGAATGCCCCGAACTCATGATAGGTTCCGATGACACGGATATTGATCGGCAGTTCCGCATAGAATTCCTTCGGGATCTCGGCCAATGGCTGAAACAGCTCGAATTCCAGTCCGCTGGCGAGCCCGGTCTGGGAAACGTCAACCAGCAGATCGGCGACCTCGGTCTTGTTCGGCAACTGGCGGAGCATGGCGCCGAAGGACTCGCGCATTTCCTCCAGCTGCTTCTGGTAGGCTTCGAGGTTGACGGCCTGTTTGGCCTTTTTCTCGAAGGTCACCTTGAGTTCCTGTTCCGTGTGCTCGGAATCAGCCAGTACCACCAGCTGATCCCGGGTATGGAACCAGTAGCCAAGAAAGACCACACCCACCATCAGAAACAGGATGATGACGCCGCGAGCGGCGGCAGGCCAGCGTGCGATATTGGAAAAGTCAATTTCATTGATATCCATAACGGTTACCCGGCGTCGCCATCGGTGCTGCCCTGGTTTTCGGACTTGCGGGTCTTTTGTGTGCCATGCAAGGTGAAGTTTGCCACGCGGCTCCGGTTGGCCCTGGCCGACTTGATCAGGTCAAGGTGCGGGCTGGCAAACCAGTTCGAGCTGTCGATGTTACGCATGTAGTCCGATACCCGTGCATTGGACTGCGCCACGCCTTCCATCTGCAGTTTGCGTGACTTCTGCGAGAAGCTTTTCAGGTACACGCCGTCAGGCAGGGTGCGTACCAGTTCATCCATCATGTGTACGCTTTCCGGGCGGCTGCTCTGCAGCTCCTGGATGACGTTCATGCGGGCCAGCAGGTCGTCCTTCAGCTTTTCCAGTTCCTGGATCTTGCCGATGCGCTGGTTGAGGGCCTTGATCTCGGTCTGCAGGTACTGATTGCGCTGGTTCTGGTTCTCGATCTTGCCTTCGAAGTGAACGTGGGAGAGCAGCACGACAAGCGCGGCAACCAGAATGCCGCCACCGGCGGAGAACGCGAATTCCCGCTGTTTCTGCTTCAGTAATTCCGCACGCCACGGGAGCAGGTTTATATGAGCCATATCAGTCGAAGCTCCTCATGGCCAGTCCGCAGGCAACCAGCAGTGCCGGAGCATCGTTGCTCAGGGTCTGCGGCTTGACGCGCGCCGAGAGCGACATCGATGCAAACGGATTGGCGATCGTCGTTTCCACGCCCAGCTTGTCCTGGACCATTTCGTCCATGCCCGGTATGGAGGCGGTGCCGCCGGCCAGTACGATGTGGTCGACCTGGCTGTGCGGACTGGACGAATAGAAGAACTGCAGCGAGCGGCTGGCCTGCTGGGTCATCGCCTGCTTGAACGGCTCCAGCACGTCGGACTGGTAGCTTTCCGGCAGGCCGCCCTGGCGCTTGGCCATGCCGGCTTCCTCGTAGGATAAGCCGTAGCGGCGCATTATCTCCTCGGTGAGCTGCTTGCCGCCGAACACGGTGTCGCGTGTATAGATGCTCTTGAGGTTATGCATGACGTTGAGCGTGGTCATCGTGGCGCCGACATCGATCACCGCGACGGTTTTCCCGACGCCACGGTCAGGCAGCTGTTCTGCCAGCAGGGCGAAGGCGTTTTCGCTGGCAAACGATTCCACGTCCATGATCTGCGTGATCAGGCCGCCGGTTTCCACGGCGGCGCTGCGCAGCTCGACGTTCTCGCTGCGGCAGGCGGCCAGCAGCACGTCAACCGTGTCCGGGTTCTTCTCGGACGGGCCGATCACCTCGAAGTCGAGGTTGACTTCCTCGAGGGGGTACGGAACATACTGGTCCGCTTCCAGGGTGATCTGGCTCTCGATGTCATCGTCGCTGAGTCCGGCCGGCATCGGGATGACCTTGGTGATCGTCGAGGACCCCGCAATGGCCACGGCCGCGTGCTGGATCCGCGTACCGGATCGCTTTACCGCACGGCGTACCGCTTCGCCAACGGCGTCCACGTCGGTGATGTTCTTCTCGACGACCGAATTGGGTGGCAGGGGCTCAACGGCGTAACTCTCAACGCGGTAGCGTGATCCATTACGACTCAGTTCCAGCAGCTTGACTGCCGTGGAGCTGATGTCCAGTCCGATGAGCGGTGGTTTGGTCCGCTTGAATAGTTGCGCAAATTGCACAATATTTCCTTTAAGTACCGGCTGTTGGACAGCTTTGGTAGTTCGCCGCATTAGAGGACATTGCCTGTGCCTTGTCAACTAATGTGTGGTTGATGACGGAGTTATCTGACCTGCTTATCGGTCAGGTGGAAATTTTGTTTAGAAAAATTTCCCTGCACACCAATTAATTCGTAATCTATGACCGCAGTCCGCCCCGTTCCTTGAACCCGATCACAGGTTGCAGTACCACATGAGACTACGCCGCATCGGCCTGTACCTCCTTTCACTGATGCTGACCGGGACGATCGTCGTTTCGATTGCGGCCGCCGTGATCTATATCCGTGTCGAACCGCAGCTGCCGTCCATCAGCGCCCTGCGTGACGTACAGCTGCAGGAGCCCCTGCGGATCTACACCAGCGATCATCGTCTGATTGCCGAATTCGGCGAGAAGCGGCGTACCCCGGTACGGATCTCGGACGTGCCTCCGCAGATGGTGCGGGCCTTCCTGGCCGCCGAGGACGACCGCTTTTTCGAACACTCGGGCATCGATATCCCCGGGCTGATCCATGCCGCCATTGATTTGGCGCGTACGGGACAGAAACGCCGGGGGGCCAGCACGATCACCATGCAGGTGGCCCGCAACTTCTTCCTGAGCCGGGAAAAGACCTACCTGCGCAAGCTGACCGAGATCCTGCTTGCCTTCCGGATCGAACATTCCCTGCACAAGAACGAGATCCTGGAGCTGTACTTCAACAAGATCTTCCTCGGCCATCGCGCCTACGGAATCCAGGCGGCCGCCCAGGTGTATTACGGCAAGAACATCAATGAACTGTCGCTGGCACAGATGGCCATGATCGCCAGTCTGCCCAAGGCCCCCTCCCGCGTGAACCCGATCAATGACCCGCAGGGGGCGAAATATCGTCGTGACTACATCCTCGGCCGCATGCTGCAGCTGGGCTATATCAAGGCGGAAATGTACGCGGCGGCGGTGGCCGAGCCCGACACGGCCGAGCTGCACACGGTGCCGTCCGAGGTGGATGCGCCGTACGTGGCGGAGATGGTGCGCGGGGAAATGGTCGACCGGTATGGTGCCGATGCTTACACCACCGGGCTCGAGGTGGTCACCACCATCAACAGCCTGCATCAGCAGGCTGCAAACAGGGCACTGCATACCGACCTGCTGGACTACAGCAAGCGCCATGGTTACCGGGGTGCCGAGGCGCATGTCGACCTTGCGGCAACGCCGCCGGAGGGCAGGGCGCCCCTGCTCGATGATTATCCGGAGTACGGTGGCCTGAGCGCGGCACTGGTGACCTCGGTCGGGGACCGGCAGGCAACCGTGTTGCTGAAGGACGGCACGGAGAAAGTGCTGGACTGGGATGCGCTGTCCTGGGCGCGTCCCTACCGGAGTGTGAACAGCCGGGGAGCGGCGCCCAAAAACGCGGGTGATATCCTGCAGCCGGGCGACATCATCCGCCTGCGCTCACCGGGAGACGGCAAGACCGAATTGTCGCAGTTGCCGGCCGTGGAGGGTGCGCTGGTGGCGGTGGAGCCGGATGACGGGGCCATCCTGGCGCTGGTCGGTGGTTTCGATTTCGGGCTCAGCAAGTTCAACCGCGTTACCCAGGCGCGCCGTCAACCCGGCTCCAGCTTCAAGCCGATCATCTATTCCGCCGCCCTCGAAAAGGGATTCACGCCCGCCACCATGGTCAACGATGCACCGGTGGTGTTCGATGATCCGGCACTGGAATCCACCTGGCGTCCGGAAAACTACAGCGGGCAGTTCTACGGACCGACCCGCCTGCGCGAGGCGTTGTACCGGTCGCGTAACCTGGTGTCCATCCGCGTGTTGCGTGCCATCGGCGCCGGTTATGCCGCCGATTACGCCGAGCGGTTCGGTTTCGATGCCGACCAGTTGCCGCATGACCTGACGCTTGCGCTGGGCAGTGCGTCGGTGACCCCGCTGCAGATGGTGCGTGCCTACGCGGTACTGGCCAATGGCGGCTTCCTGGTCAACCCGTACTTCATCCGCCAGATCAACGATGCCACAGGCAACGTGCTGTTCCAGGCCAACCCGGCCGTGGCCTGCCGGGAATGCCCGGAAACCACGGTCCCGGAACCCACGGTTCCGGAAACCACGGTTCCGGAAACCGGTGCTGGCGGGGTGGCCACGGCCACCCCGGTTGCCGTTGCAACCGGCAATCCTCCCGGGCAGACCGACTTCGCAGCAGCGCCGCCGGTCCCGGCGGCTGCGCCCGAACCCGTGCATGCACCGCGCACGTTGTCATCCCGCAACGTCTGGCTGATGACCTCGATGATGCGTGATGTCATCCAGCGTGGTACCGGGGTCAAGGCACGTGTGCTGGGCCGCCCCGATCTCGCCGGCAAGACCGGCACCACCAACGACCAGGTGGACGGCTGGTTCTCGGGCTTCAATCATGCGGTGGCGGCGACGGCGTGGACGGGGTTCGACAAGCTGGAACCGCTCGGACGGGGCGAGACCGGTGGCAACTCCGCGCTGCCGATGTGGATCGATTACATGGCAGTTGCGCTGAAGGGCGTGCCGCAGGAACGGCGCGAACAGCCCGATGGACTGGTGACGGTGCGCATCGATCCGGCCACCGGCCTGCTGGCGCGCAGTGGACAGCGTGATGCGATATTCGAGACCTTTATGGTGGAGAATGTGCCGCAGAAGGCCGGGGAGCCCGGGACCCTGGACAGGACCGGGAATGCGGCGGTGACCGACCAGCTCTTCTAGGGAACCTCTGATTAATTCGTCATTGCGAGGAACGTAGTGACGAAGCAATCTCTAACTGACTGATTCCATAACAGGAGATTGCTTCGCTTCGCTCGCAATGACGGGGATTGGTGAATTAATCAGAGGTTCCCTAGGACACTGCTACAGGTGGTCCAGGTCGGAGACCACCGAGTCGATCGAGATCTGAAACGCGTTGCGTTCCGACTCGTCGAGCGGTAATTCAATGATTTTCTCCACGCCACGACTGCCGAGCCGGGCGGGTACGCCGACCGGTATCCGATGCTGGCCGTATTCGCCGTCCAGGATGCAGACACAGGGCAGTACCCGCTGCCGGTTGCTGCAGATGGCAGCCACCATGGTGGCGACTGCTGCGGCCGGTGCGTGATATGCGCTGCTGTTGCCGCGCAGCTTCAGTACCTCCCCGCCGCCATTCCGGGTACGCTCGTTGATCCTGTCGATGGTGTCAGGGTCGAGGAAGGCCGTGGCCGGTACGCCGTTGATGGTGCTGAAACGGGTCAGTGGCACCATCGAGTCGCCGTGGCCGCCGATCACCATCGCCTGGATGTCCTTGATCGATAATCCGGTCTCTTCCGCCATGAACGTGGCCATGCGCGCCGAGTCCAGTACCCCGGCCTGTCCGAATACCCGGTTGCGGGCCCAGCCGGTACGTTCCCAGGCATGCAGGGTCAGCACGTCCACAGGATTGGTCACCAGCAGCAGCAGGCTGTCCGGTGCATGTTGCAGCACCTCGTCGACGATGTCGTCGATGACCGCGCGATTGATCTCCAGTACATCACTGCGCGACATGCCCGGCTTGCGCGGCGAGCCAGCCGTGACAATGACCAGTTCGGAGCCTTTCAGCAGGGCGGGGTCGCTGCCGCCCGTGACCCGGGTGTCAAAACCGTGATACTGAGCGGATTCGCTGATGTCCAGCGCGGCTCCGGCGGCGGCTCCCTCACGCACATCAAGCAGTACCACTTCCTGGCACAGGTTGCGTTGTGCCAGGTTCTGCGCGGTGGTTTCCCCTACACGGCCTGCGCCGATGATACTGATCTTATTCATCCCGGTTTCCTTGTATGGCTGTATTCGACTGTTGTTGTCGCGGGTTCGTCAGGTTCCCGTAGTATATAGGTGACGACTCGGATTAAAAAACCGCCCTGCGAATAATTTTCATCCGCGGCGGGAATGGCCGGGCGGCAGGAAAAGGCCGCAGCACCGGCATCACGGCGCTGCGGTATTGCCGAGCACCGCCAGCGCGGCGGGATGCCGCACCGTCATCTGCAGGCGTTTCCCGGATGGCCTGATCCAGCCGCGCACCTCGATCTTCCGGTTGCGCAGCGACTCCAGCTCCTGTTTCGGGAAGTTGTTACGGTCGCGGTTGCTGATATGTACGGTCAGCAAACCCTCCAGATCGACCCACGTGCTCTTTCTGGACTTGCGTACCGCCGTCACCCGGCCATGCACGATGCGAAAGCCGCGACTGGTTGTGCGGAGCGTGGTGCTGTCAGTGGCCTGGTAACGGTCCAGTGCCCACAGCCCGGTACGCCGGGCACGGGCGCGATCTTCCACTTCCCGGTAGCAATGCATTTCCCCGGTATTGGGTGGCACGACCAGCGTCGTTGCCAGTCCTTTCTGCAGTAGCGGAACCGCGACGTTTTCGCCATCCTGGAGGAAGACATGCGCCAGCAGGCGCCCATAGTGATCGTGAGTCTCACTGCCGTATTGCAGCAGTACGGTACGGTCGCCGGAATCCAGGATCTGTTCGAGCACATCACGTGCCCGGACCGCCAGGGGCTCGTCGTGGGCGCCTTTGTGACCGAGTTCCGGGGTGTTGATGCCGATCAATCGTACCCGGCGACCATCCTGCAGCTTCACGGTGTCGCCATCAAAGACATAGGTCACGCGGGAGCGCGCATCGATCCGTGTCTGGCCGCACCGGTCGCCGGTGGCGGCGGCCGTCCGCGACCCGGCCAGTAGCAGGACACACAGGAATAGCGCGGGAAATAAAAAAGGGGCGGCCGGTCCGGACGCCCCCCTGAGCCTCGTACCGGCAGGCATTCGCTGCGCGGTCAGCTGTTTCCGTAGCGCTGGCGGAACTTGTCCACGCGCCCGCCGGTGTCGACCATCTTCTGCTTGCCGGTGTAGAACGGATGGCACCTGGAGCAGACTTCGATAGTCAGGTCAGAGCCGGCGGTGGAGCGGGTTTCAAAGGTCTCCCCGCAGCTGCAGGTCACCTTGACGGCGGTGTAGTTCGGATGGGTATCTGCTTTCATGACTGCCTCGATAGTGACGTCGTCCCGGTAGCGTTGCGACCGGGTCCGCGAAAGGCCGGGGATAGTACGTGATTCACCGCCGGGCGGCAAGCCGCCCACCCGGGCAGGGCCAACACCGGGGAGTTTCCGGTGCAAGCTGTTATCGCTGGAATTTGAGTATCTTCGCCGATGATCGGCCGGTTTTACCACCAGATGCCGGATTTTCGAGGAATTGCAGCCGTGCCAGCAGACCCTGAGGGCCGGACACACTGTCCCACAACAGCTGGTGCATGCGGATACTGGCCGCGAGTGGTGTTGCCGAGGTGTCACGGATCCGGTCCAGCTTCCATTGCAGGCCACGCAGTCGCTGCCGGAGCCGCTCCGGGGCATCGAGTATGGCCTGTTCCAGGAGGAGATTTCTTTGCTGCTCAAAGGACCGGGGGTCTTCCCGGGCGAGACGAGCCCAGGCGTCGAACTCGAGCCGGAGGCGGGTCTGTGGTGCTGTCATCCTGCTGCTCCTGGTGGCCTTCGGCCCTTGTTATTCGCATGGAGTACCTTGATGCTAGCACGACTGTGCAACAAATTCGCCGGTAACTTGGCGAACCCGTAAAAATCAAATAAAAACAATTGCAAACAGGGTTCATGCCTGTGGAAAAGTCTGTGGAAAAGACGGTGACAGCGTGTGTACTGCGGGGCCGTCAGCCGGCGGGGACCGTGCGTGACCGTGCCCAGTGGCGCAGGGCCGCGATCTGTTCGGCCATCACGACCGAGAGGGGCCGGGTCCGGCTGATCTCGTCGAGAATATGTGCGGTACCCAGCGGCACCTGCTGTTCACGCGCAAGGTAGGTTGCTGCCACGATGGCCTGTTCCAGCTCCGCGCCGGAAAAGCCGTCGGTCCTGCGCGCCAGCTCCGGCAGATCGAATGCCATCGGTTTGTGTTCCCGCTTGCGCAGGTGAATGGCGAGGATCTCGGCACGCGTGGCGGTGTCGGGCAGGTCGACGAAAAAGATCTCGTCCAGCCGTCCCTTGCGGACCAGTTCCGGCGGCAGGTCCTCGATCACATTGGCGGTGGCCACGATGAACACCGCCGCCTCGCGTTCCGCCATCCAGGTCAGCAGGCTGCCAAGGATGCGCCGCGAGGTGCCGTTATCGTTGTCCCCGGAGGCGATCGCCTTTTCGATTTCGTCGATCCACAGCACACAGGGCGCCATCGCACCGGCAGCCTGCAATGCCTCGCGCAGGTTGCGTTCGGTTTCCCCGAAAAACTTGTTGTAGAGCGTGCCGAAGTCGAGCCGCAGCAAGGGTAGTTGCCACAGGCCGGCCACCGCCCGGGCC
>CAZMAK010000051.1:0-15521 GCA_964564245.1 uncultured Ectothiorhodospiraceae bacterium
ACGAGGATGACGTCGCAGGCGTCCCAGCCGAGCCGTTCCATCTCCGCCCGCGACACGGGCAGGAAGGGCGCGCTGCCCAGGCATTCGGCCCAGTGCTTCGGATAGTCGTACAGGGCGGTACCGGCGGAAGGAACGGGGATGGCGGACATACGGAATACCTGTGGTTAACCGCATCTTACAGGAATTCGGGACAAAGAGGCCGGGGCCGCGGCTGGCCCACTTCCATACACAGGATAACCAGTAACACGGTCATTCTACCCCGTCTTGTGCGTGGTTGACTGATTCAGGACATGAATACACACACCCTCTGTCTAAATCATGCATTCCTTGCTCCCTCCGGGAGAAGGCCAGGATGAGGGGATCGATGATCAGGTAGTGGACTGTATTGATCCCCTCACACCAACCCTCTCCCGGAGGGAGAGGGAGTGCGGGGCAGCAGTGGGTCAGACCCATTTCACGACCACCGCCGAAGCTCCCGGTATACTTGTCCGCATGTCGAGTCCGATACGGATGCTGTTGCTTGCCGGCTGGCTGTTGTCGCCTGTGCCTGGGTGGACACAGGCCACCATCGAGCCGGCGTCCGGCTACCGCCTCGGCCAACTGGCTGCCAGCCTGGCCGACGCGCCGGCGCCGTTGCAGGCGGACCTGGCTCGCATTGCGCTGAGCGAACTCGCTGCGGTGTACTCCGACGAGGCGGACCGTGCCCAGCAGGACACCCGCCACCGGACCGGTGACAAAAAACTGTACGGCTGGGTGGCCGGGGTGCGGCGGCTGGCGCAGGAGTACACCACCCTGGCGGAATCGGTCAGCGATGACACCCCGATCCGGCTGGCCATGGGACCCGATCACAGCCTGCACCTGCAGGTAGGCGGTCAGCTGGTGGTAATCAGCAGCCCGCGCATGAACGAACAGACCGCCTTCGAGCAGCGCATCGTCTCGAAATTCTGCCAGGCGCATCGCTGCGAAGGGCTGGTGGGTGAACCGGCCAACTATGCCGCGGCGGAATCCGCATCGGAACACGCGCAGTGGGAATTCAGCGATCATGCCGGACCGTCATGCCGGAACGGCGACGGGCTGGTGTTCCAGTTCGCCAGCATGACCCACCTGAAACAGAAGCGTGTGGCCTGCGACACGGCGCTTGCCGAACTCTACCGGCTTGCCGTGGCCATTGCCCGTGAGTCCGCCACCGGTATCCGGGTGGACTGGGGCGCAGTCGCGATCTACAACCGCCCGGAACCGGACCAGCAGAAGGTGGTCCTGAACCACCATGGTGATTCTCTGCAGTTGTCCCTGCCGTTTCTTTCAGAACGGCCGCAACTGTTCAACCTGGTCCGGCCGTGGCTGGCGGCGAATGTCCGGGGCGTACACTACTCGCTGGTGATCATCAACGCCGGAGGGTTGCTGGCGACACCGGGGCACACACTGGAGTGAGGCGCCGCCGGGAATCCCTGCAAGGGGCTTCCACGCAGGGTGCGGTTTACGGCGCGGTGGATCGCGCCAGCAAGGCGCTCCTGCGGTTTCCGGTCGAGGCAGCTTTTATGGTGCGTCTGGCACACCCTGCGTTGATGCGGGTTCCGGTCATGGCCGCACACCGGGCCGTACTCAAGGTCCCGTGCCAGGGAACCGCGCTAGACAATCTCGTAACCGGCCATCCGCATGGCGCCGAGAGTCAGCTCGACCATCTGTTCGACACTGAAGCGGTCCGAGTTCAGCACGATGTCATGGAGGCTGCTGTCCATGCTGTGCACACCAAAGAATTTCTGCAGGAACTCTTCGCGTTCCCGGTCGACCGTCAGGACGCGTTCCCGCGCCTGGTCCGGTTCCAGCTGTTCGGACTCGGCAACCCGTGCCGCACATTGCTCCAGGCTGCCGACGATGCGCACCCGGAAGGCACGTCTGGGGCCGAGGATCAGGTGTGCACCGCGCCCGACGATGACACCGCCCGACTTCGAGATATTCATGATTACCGTGATCAGGAGATCGTGAAAACGCCGCTCGCTGAGTGATTCGCTCCGGAACAGCGTCCGCCACGGCTTGAGGCCGTCATGCCGCACCGTTTCGTCCAGCCGCTTCACCAGTTCGACGTCCACGGCGGCGCGCCGGGCCACCGCTTCCAGGATCTCGCGGTCACTGGCGCCCACCCCGAGGCGGTCGGCCAGTGCCTGTGCGACGGCACCGCCAAGCGAAGCGTAGCCGCGCGACACGGTCACCACATAACCGGCCCTGCGGTCCTGCTCGGCCCGTTGCTCGACGGCCTTGCGTTCCCGCGCCTGCTCGACACCGACCAGCACCTCGATCAGTCGTTCCGCACTGAATTTCATTGTCTGTAAGCCCTCCGCTCGGGAAACATTAGCACAGAGACGGACCGGTTGTGACGGGGTACCTGTGTCGCCGTTACCCGCAGCATGGAACCGGCCGGGTTTGGATATACTGCGTCGATGTACTGGTATGGCCTGACCCTGCTCTCCGCCCTTGCGCTTGCGACAGCGGATGCCCTGTCCAAGCGTTATCTCTCCCACTACCGCTCCGGCGAGCTGGTCCTGGTGCGTTTCGGCGTGGCCGCCGTATTGCTGTTGCCGGTCCTGCTGGCCCAGCCTTGGCCCGCCCTGACCCCGGCGTTCTGGGGCTGGATCGCCGTGCTGATGCCGCTCGAAATCGCCGCCATGTGGATGTACATGTCCGCGATCCGCGAGTCGCCCCTGTCCCTGACCCTGCCCTATCTTGCCTTCACCCCGGTGTTCAACATCCTGACCGGCCACCTGTTTCTGGGCGAACGGGTCAGCCCGGCGGGACTGGCCGGTATCCTGCTGGTGGTGAGTGGCGCCTGGTTGCTGAACCTGAAACGCTCGCAGGCCGGTGGCTGGCGCAACGTGCTGGACCCGTTCCGCGCCATTGTCCGGGAACGCGGCTCACGGCTGATGCTGGCGACGGCCGCGATCTACAGCCTGACCTCGGCCATCGGCAAGGTCGCGCTGCTGCAGGTCACGCCCGTGTTTTTCGGTTCGTTCTATTTCGTGGCACTGGGGACGGTGACCGCGGTGGTATTTGCCTCGCGCCAGCCCGCCACCTGGCGTGCACTGGGCCGGCACCCGTGGGCGCACCTTTCGATTGGCGTGTGCATGGTGATCATGGCGCTGTCGCACTTCACGGCGATCCAGCACATCGAGGTCGCCTACATGGTTGCGGTCAAGCGTACCAGCCTGCTGTTCGGGCTGTTGTACGGGGCCTGGCTGTTCGGCGAACAGGACCTGTCGCGGAACCTGGTTGCCGGCGGGTTGATGGTGGCCGGGGTGGCGTTGATCGTCGTATGGCCCGCCCACTGATCAGCGCGGGGCCGCCCGGCGGGAATAGTCAGGTTCCGGGGAACGCGCTTTCGCCTGCAGGCAGGCCCCCGCAGCACGGGGTACCGCAGGGTCCGCCCTGGCGGCGAATCCGCCTGTACGTACAAGCAGCCTCAGTAGGAAACGGTCCGGGCCGGACCACGCTTCCAGGACCCGTCCTGTTGCAGGCAGGCGGTACCGTAGGCCTCCACATTCCTGCCACCGACCCGCACGGTGGTGGTGTACTCGCGCTCCTGCAGGCAGGTGCTGTCGCTGTAGGTGTCCATGGCATCATAGGTATTGTCATAGGCCTGCGGTGCCGGGTAACGGTCATAACCGGCCGCACCCTGCTGCGCGTTGTTGAGGGCGTAACCCAGAATACCGCCAACCACCAGGCCCAGTAACAGCTGGTCGTCGTCACGGTCGCGATAGACGCGGGTGATCGTCCGGTCGCGATAACCACGCTCATCGTGCCGCTCAAAGCGGTGGTGATGGTTGTAGCTGTGTCCACGGTCATAGCCGTGACCGTACTCTCCACGCCTGTCGGCCATGGCCGCACCGGGCAGGACCAGGGAAACCGAGATCAGGGCAGCCAGCAGGGGTCGATAGTTCAGTTTCATGTCAGTGTCCTTTGCGGGTGGTTACTGGTCAGTGTTAACGGGGCGCCCCGGCAAAGGGTGACAGGAAGAGTGAAAATACGGAAAAGGGGGCCTGCCACAAACGCATACACCCGGTGAGAAACCGGGCGTATGCTTATGATAATCCTTTAATTACAGAGGATGCTTCAAGCGACCTGCACCGGGATTTCGCTGCGCCGGTCCTTGATGCGGTTGTGGGCGTCGAGGTAGACCAGGGTCGGTTTGAACACTGCGGCTTCCTGCACCGAGAGCACGGCATAGGTACAGATGATCAGGCGGTGACCCGGACGGGCCTTGTGCGCCGCCGCACCGTTGACGGAAATGATGCCGGAATTCTCCTCGGCACGAATGGCGTAGGTCACAAAGCGCTCGCCGTTGTCGAGGTTATAGATCTGGATCTGTTCGTATTCCTGGATGTTGGCCGCGCGCAGCAGCACACTGTCGATGGCGCAGGAACCTTCGTACTCCAGTTCCGCGTGCGTCACATTGGCGTGGTGAAGCTTGGACTTTAACAAGGTGATCTGCATAAGGTAGTGGGTCCTGTTACCGGCCGCAAACGAGGCGTGATTATGCGGACTTCAACAACATACTGCAAGAATAGACCATAGTATCGGCCTGAGATTCCACGCCTAAACCACTGATATCCTGATGTTGTCAATCAACCGCGCACGACCGACGGTAGCGGCGGCCAGGACGATCAGCTCACGCTCACCCGGATCGGGCAGCGCCAGGTCCGCGACCCGGCGCACACTGACGTAGTCGGGCTGGAAACCGGCCTCGGCCAGTTGTCGCAACGCTGCCTGTTCCACGCCGGCATAATCCTGCTCACCTGCCTCCACCACCGCCTTCATATCCAGCAGCGTCTGGTACAGCTGCGGCGCAATGACGCGATCCGCACCGCTCAGGTAACCGTTGCGGGAACTCATGGCCAGGCCACTCGCTTCGCGCACGGTGGCCACGCTGTCGATGCGGATCGGGAAACACAGGTCCACCGCCATGCGCCGGATCAGTAACAGTTGCTGGTAGTCCTTTTCGCCGAACACGGCGATGTCGGGCTGGACCAGGTTGAACAGCTTGGCGACCACCGTGGTGACGCCGTTGAAGTGGGTGGGCCGGTGCGCGCCCTCCAGAATGGCGTTCAGGCCCGGCACCTCCACCACCGTGGTGGTGCCGGTTCCCCCGGGATAGATTTCCCCGGCCGTGGGCAGAAACAGCAGGTCGGCATCCGCCTCTTCAAGCGCGGACTGGTCCGCCTCCCGGGTGACCGGGTAGCTGGCGAAGTCCTCGCGCGGCCCGAACTGCATCGGGTTGACGAAGATACTCACCACCACGCGGCCGGCCACACTCCTGGCATGGCGCACCAGTTGCAGGTGGCCTGCATGCAGATTGCCCATGGTCGGTACCAGGGCCAGCGGTGTCCCCGGCACACGCCAGTGGTGCAGCTGTTCGCGCAGTTGTTCCCCCGTGGTTACGATCTGCATGGGATCAGTAACAGTGTTCCGGCGCTGGATACCGGCCGGACTTGACCGCCTCGATATAGGCGCGTACCGCCGCGGCGATGCTGCCCTGCCCCGCGAGGAAGTCCTTCACGAAGCGGGGTTGCCGGCCGGCGGTGATCCCCAGCATGTCGTACAGCACCAGCACCTGTCCGTCACAGGCCGGGCCGGCACCGATGCCGATGGTGGGGATACTGACGGCGGCGGTAATCTCCTCGGCCAGTGCGGACGGGACGCATTCGATGACCAGCATCCCGGCACCGGCTGCTTCCAGGGCACGCGCATCCTGGAGGATGGCGATGGCCGATTCCGGATCGCGACCCTGCACCTTGTAGCCACCGTACTGACGGACCGATTGCGGCAACAGCCCCACGTGGCCACAGACCGGGATACCGTCCGCAGTCAGGGTCCGCACGATCTCCGCCATGGTCACGCCGCCTTCCAGCTTGACCATGTGTGCCCCGCCCTCCCCGACCAGCCGTTGCGCATTGACCAGCGCCTGTTCGGGGCTGGCGTAGCTGCCGGCCGGCAGGTCCACGATACGGTAGGCCTGTGTGCCGACGCGTGCCACGTCGGCTGCGTGGTCCACCATGTCGTCCATGCTCACCGGTTCCGTCGAGTCGTAGCCCTTGATCACCATGCCCAGGGAATCGCCGATGATGAACAGTTCCACCCCGGCCGCTTCCAGCACGCGGGTGAAACCGGCGTCGTAGACGGTCAGGCAGGCAATCTTCTCGCCGCGTGCGCGCAGTGCGTACAGGTGTTCCAGGCGGATGGCTGACGGGTTATTCATGGCGGTGACGCGATACAGGAAATCCCGCCGTCAGATCGCCGCCGACATGGGGTTGAAATACTGGACGCCCTTGCGGGTGCTCCTGATCTGTTCCAGCAGGGCCTGGTAGTCCTGGTCACTGTCGACGAGGTTGATGTTCGCCGCGTTGACGATCAGCAGCGGCGCCGCGTCATAGTAGAGGAACATGCGCGCGTAGGCCTCGGACAGCCGGCCGAGCCAGGCGGCGTCGATATTGCGTTCGTAGTGGATACCACGGCGGGCAATCCGTTTCAGCAGCACCTCCACCGACGCCTGCAGGTAGATCACCAGGTCCGGCACGGGCGCATCGACCGTCACGTGTGCGTAGACCTGCTCGTAGAGTTTCATTTCCTCCGCATCCAGCGTGAGCCCGGCGAACAGCCGGTCCTTCTCGATCAGGAAATCACAGACCCGCACCGGCCGGAACAGGTCGGCCTGGCGCATGTCCTCGATCTGGCGTGCGCGCTGGAACAGGAAGAAGAGCTGGGCCGCCAACGCCCCCTTGCGTGGATCCTCGTAGAAGCGTTCGAGGAACGGATTGTCTTCCGCGCCTTCCAGGATCAGGTCGGTGTCGAAGCTTTGTGCCAGGCGCCGCGCAAGGCTGGTCTTGCCGACCCCGATTGGCCCCTCGACGACGATATAGCCGGGGATATCCTTGCTCATTGACCGGTAATCAGTTTCTTCAGTGAGTGAGTCTCAACCCGGTTGATCAGGGCGGTCAGCAATCCCCGCCCCGGGATGTTCAGGTTGCCGGCGATCTCGGCGAGCGGGATGATAACAAAGTCACGTTCGTGCAACCCCGGGTGCGGCACCTGCAGTCCTGGCGTATCGATCACGCGGCGGCCGTACAGCAACAGGTCCAGGTCGATCGTGCGCGCCCCCCAGCGCTCGCCGGTGCGCTCGCGGCCCTGGCTCTCCTCGATCCGTTGCAGTGCCTGCAGCAGCTCTTCGGGCGACAGCAGGGTATCGAGCCCGACGACTGCGTTGACGTAATCCGGCTGATCCTGCGGCCCCATCGGCTTGCAGCCATACAGGCTGGAACGCGCCACCAGCAGGCTGTCCGGCAACAGCGTCAGCTCCTCGATCGCCTCCCTGACCTGGGCCACGGGGTCGTTCAGGTTGCTGCCGATCCCGATATAGGCCCGGACCGTCACGGCGTACCGCCGTTGTTGCGCCGGGAACGACTGCGCCGGCGCGGACGCCGCCTGCCTTCCCGCGGGGTCGGTACCGGTGCTTCCTGTCCCGACGACTGCTGGAATTCCGTCCACCAGTCGCACACCTCCTGGCTGACCTCACCGGCCTCGCCGCGCAGCAGCAGGAAGTCGTATGCGGCCCGGAAGCGCGGGTGTTCCAGTACCCGCGCGGCACGCCGTCCGCCTTTCTGTTCCAGCCGCATCTGCAGCATCCAGATCTCGCGCATCGGCATGGAGTAGCGCCGCGGGGTGGCCATTACCCGCGCCTGTTCCTCGATGATCTGTGAACTGGCGTGCTGCTGGGCTATGGCCGGGTGCTGTCCCTCCGCCTGCAACTGCGCGCTGCGCTCGCAGACCGGGTGCCACAGGAATACGGCAAACAGGAAGGCCGGCGTGACCGGTTTGCCCTCGGCGATGCGCGCATCGGTATTGGCCATGCCGCGGCTGATCAGCGTGTGTGGAAAATGGTTCTGCTCGTGCGCCAGTGCACGTTCGGTCAGCGGGAACAGCTGTTCGAACAGGTGGTAATGGCGCAGCATCTCGAAGTTCGAGAGTGCACAGCCGCCCATGAACAGCTTGAGCATTTCGTCGAACAGACGTGCCGGAGGGATATCGCCGAGCAGGGAGGCCAGTGTCTGGATCGGTTGCTCGGTAGCGCGATCCAGGCGGAATCCCAGCTTGGTGGCGAAACGCACTGCGCGCAGCATGCGCACCGGATCCTCCCGGTAGCGGGTATCCGGATCACCCAGCAGGCGCAGCACACCAGCCTCAAGGTCCCGCATGCCGCCGGTATAGTCGATGATCGAGAAGTCGGCGACGTTGTAGTACAGCGCATTGACGGTAAAGTCGCGGCGCAACGCGTCACCCTCGATGGTGCCGTAGACGTTGTCACGCAGCAGCCGGCCTTCCCCGTCGACATGCTGGCTGCCATCGTCACTGCCGGGGTCCTGCAAGGCGCGGAAGGTGGCAACCTCGATGACCTCGCGCCCGAAGATCACGTGCGCCAGCCGGAAACGGCGGCCGATGAGGCGGCAATTGCGGAACAGCCGGTGGATCTGCTCGGGGTGAGCATCGGTGGCAACATCGAAATCCTTGGGTTCGCGACCCAGCAACAGATCGCGCACACCGCCCCCGACCAGGTGGGCCTGGAAGCCGGCATCTTTCAAGCGGTACAACACCTTCAGCGCGTTGGGGCTGATATTCGACCGGGACACGGAATGTGCCGAGCGGGGAATGATGTTGGGTGCGCTGTCGATCGGTATCGGGCCTGTGTCGCTCACGTTTGTTGCTTGTGGATAAATCGAGTGGGCGTATAATACCACCGCTTTGCAGCCCATGGGCTACATGCTCCCATCGTCTAGTGGTTAGGACACTGGCCTCTCACGCCGGTAACAGGGGTTCGAATCCCCTTGGGAGCGCCATAGGCACAAAATCCGCGCAAGCGGCTTTTGGGTGTTTGTGCGCAAGCAAGGGGATGAGAACCCCCGGTTCGAGCCGAGCCACGCAGCGCGTGGCGAGACAACAACGCCGCAGGCGTTGGCCCGGCAGGGGTGAGTCACGCAGTGACGAATCATCCCCCTGGGAGCGCCAATTCTTCCGGCCACATCCGGAATTCCTGCAAACCCCCGGCGCATACGTAGCGGGACCACGGGATGTTCCATGACGCAACACAACTCCACTACCGGGTATCCCGCGGCCGGCCTGTTGCGACGCCTGGTGGCGATGGTCTACGACAGCATGCTGCTGCTGTCCGCCCTGCTGGTGACGACGGCACTGGTAATGATCGCAACGCATGGCGCCCCGCTCTACCACAACCCCTTTTTCCAGACCCTGCTGTTCCTGATCTGCTTCTCCTTTCACAGCTGGTTCTGGCTGCACGGCGGGCAGACGCTCGGCATGCGCGCCTGGCGGCTGCGGGTACAGACCCGCAACGGCGGTCCGATCAGCCTCTGGCAGGCACTGCTACGCTTCATGGTGGCGATCCCTTCCCTGGCCGCGGGCGGTCTCGGTTTTTTCTGGATGCTGGTCGACCGCGACCGGATGACCCTGTATGACCGCGTCTCGGAATCGGTCATGGTGGTGTTACCGAAACCACAATAGCGATATTCCAGGGTTTGCCCCCGGCACGAGCAGAACCGGCTACAGGCGCCGCACGGCACGGATGCCAAACAGCAGGAACAGCAGGTTCGGGGTCACCATGGTCAGCAGCGGCGGCAAATCGTAGACCTTCCCCATCTGCGCAGCGACCTGGCTCAGGATATAAAACACAAAACCGGTCATCACCCCGATGAAGATCCGCTGCCCGGCACTGACCGAACGCAGGCCGCTGAACACAAACGGGATCGAGATGAACAGCATCACCAGTGTCGAAACCGGCGTCATGAACCGCCCCCAGAAGGCAAACCGGTACTGCCGGGTATCCAGCCCGTTTTCATCGAGGTAGTCGACCAGTTGCCCGATGTCGTTGGCCGACATGAACTTCGGCTTCAGCATCACGATACCGAGCAGGTCCGGTGTCAGCAACGACGGCCACGCCAGTTTTGCAAGGTGGTGCGTGGTGACTCCCGCCGGGGAAAATTCGGACTGCATCACGCCATACAACATCCATTGCCCGTCACTGAAATCCGCGTGCGTGGCGTGGGTCGTGACCTTCAGCCGGCCGCTGTCGTCAAGTTCGTATACCGTCAGGTCCGCAAGGCTTTTCTGGTCGAGGATGCGCCGCGCGTTGATGTAGCGTTTCTCGTCGCGCACCCACAGGCCTTCGCTGCCGAGAAAACTCACCCCCTCGTCGGTCTCCGCGACGCGCAGGTGCTGACGGTATTGTTCGGCCGCCGGTGCGACCCATTCGCCAATGGCGACGGCAACGATCAGCATGAGCAGGCCAACCTGCAGCACGGAACGAACGATGCGCCAGATCGACATCCCGCCGGCACGCATCGCAACCAGTTCACCGTTGGATGCCAGCGTACCCATCCCCATCAGGCTGCCCAGCAAGGCCGCCATGGGAAACAGCTCGTAGAAACTCTGGGGCATGGTAAACAGGACATACTGGAACAGGTCGGTCATGGTGTAGCCGTTCGTGCCGACCCGGCTGATCTGGTCGATGACGGCGAAGAAGCTCTCCATCCCGACCAGTACCAGCAGCGCGATCAGGGTGCCGGTCACGACTACGCCGGCGATGTACCGGTCGATGATTTTCACCCCGACAGCCCCAGGCGACCGGCAATCGCCCTGCCCCTGTACAGCAGCACCGCCAGCAACAGCGGCAGCAGCGGCACCCACCACAACCCGATTTGCGGCGGCAGTATCCCCCGCCCGACCCAGGACTGGGCGGTGCCGATCAGGTTGTAGTAGATCAGGAACAGCAGGATGGCCAGCACCAGCTTGCCATACCGGCCCTGTCGCGGCTCACTCCTCGACAACGGGACGGCCAGGACGACCAGCACGATCGCAGACAGCGGCATGACCAGTCGCCACTGCAGCTCTGCGATATCCCAGAGGTCGGTGGAACGCAGAAGCCGGAGGGACGGCGTCGCTTCCCGCCGCTTGTCCTGCGGGGACACGTCCGGCAGGTCGACCCGCACACCATACTCGCCGAACTGCATGATCTGGTAGTTCGCCGCACCGGGTTGCCCCAGGTAGCGATAGCCGTTCTTCAGCATCAGGAAATCGTCGCCACTGTCCAGGTCCTGGGTGCGCGTGGCGGTCTGTGCCGTCAGCAGTTGGACCGGGCGTTCCGGCCGCTCCCGGTCGTGCACCAGGATAAACAGGTTTTCCATCTGCCTGCGGTCCGCCGACAGGCGTTGGGCATAAAAGGTGACCTTGCCGCCCTGCAGGTCGTTGAAACGCCCGGCACCCAGCGCGGTCAGGTTGGCCTGCTGCTGTGCGTCGGCCTTCAGCTGGTTACTGATCGCCTGCACCGACGGGCTGATATACAACGACAGCACGGCAAGGCCCAGTGCCACCAGCAAACTGCAGGCCAGCAACGGCTTGTAGATGCGTCCGGGCCCCACCCCGCAGGCCGACATCACCACCATCTCGTTGTCCCGGTACATGCGGCCCAGTCCGAACATCACACCCAGTGCCAGTGCGAACGGCACCACCAGCGTCTGGAACCAGACCATCTTCAGGGCCAGCAGCCGGAACACCACGCTGCCGGGGATATCCCCCTCCGCGGCATCGGACAGGTAGCGAACCAGCCAGTCACTGAACAGCACCAGCCAAAGCACCACGGTAACCGCCAGCCCGCTCTGGATCACTTCCCTGAGCAGGTAACGGTCAAAGATTTTCAGCATGGAACGATACCCGCACGACGCGATGAAAAAACCGGCAGCTTACAGTACACTCCATGCTCATGTCGGAACCGCTGGACAAACCGCAACAACCAGCGGCTACCGTATAACACAGCCCTGCTGTCTGCAATCGAAAGACGACTCAACGAGGACAGGCGCATGAAATTCAGTATCCGGAGTGAAAATCCGTCAACCGTCAAGACCGGCTGCGTGATCGTCGGGGTATTTGAACGCCGCAAGCTTTCCGAGGCGGCCGGCCGCCTGGACCGGACCTCGCGCGGCCTGCTGACGCAGCTGCTGAAGGACGGTGAACTGGATGGAAAACCCGGACAGACCCTGCTGGTCCACTTCCCGCGCGGGGCAAAATGTGAACGCATCCTGCTGGTCGGCTGCGGGAAACCCGGCGAATTCGATGCCCGGGCCTACCGCAAGGCCGTGAGCTGCGCCATGCAGGCCGTGCAACAATCCGGTGCCGGCGATGCGGTCAGCTTCCTGGCCGAACTGGATGTGCAAAACGGCGACCTCTACCACAAGGTGCGCAGCCAGGTGGAACTGTCCCGCAGCGCCCTGTACAGCCCGGATGAACTGAAGAGCAAGGCAGACAAAAAACACCCGCCGCGGCGCCTCGCCATCAGTGTACCGGCCGCCGAAACCGAGACCGCCGACCGGGCCATGAGCGATGGCGAGGCGCTGGCCGCCGGTGTGGAACTGGCACGCAAGCTGGGTAACCTGCCGGGCAATATCTGCACACCGGGTTACCTGGCGGAACAGGCACGCGAGCTGGGCAAATCGGACAAACGGCTGAAGGTCAGCGTGCTGGACACGGCCGCCATGACCCGGCTGGGCATGGGCGCCCTGCTTTCCGTGGCACGCGGCAGCGACGAACCGGCCAAACTGATTACTCTGGAATACCGTGGTGGCAAGACCGGGGACAAGCCGGTGGTGCTGGTCGGCAAGGGGGTGACGTTCGATTCGGGCGGCATCTCCATCAAGCCGGCGGCCGCCATGGACGAGATGAAGTTCGATATGTGCGGCGCGGCCAGCGTACTGGGCACGATCAAGGCCTGCGTCGCCATGGACCTGCCGTTGAACGTGGTCGGCGTGATCCCGGCGACCGAGAACCTGCCGGGCGGTCGTGCCAGCAAACCCGGTGACATCGTCACCAGCCTGTCGGGGCAGACCATCGAGATCCTGAATACGGATGCCGAAGGACGCCTGATCCTGTGCGACGCACTGACCTACAGCGACCGCTTCAACCCCGATGTAGTCATCGATATCGCCACCCTGACCGGTGCCTGCGTTATCGCGCTTGGCAGCCATGCCGCCGGCCTGCTCAGCAATGATGACACACTGGCCGGCGAGCTGCTCGATGCCGGCATTACCGCCGGTGACCGTGCCTGGCACATGCCGTTGTGGGAGGACTACCAACCGCAACTGGACAGCAATTTTGCCGACATGGCCAATATCGGCGGGCGCGAGGCAGGTACCATCACCGCCGCCTGCTTCCTGGCCCGCTTCACCAGAAAGTATCGCTGGGCGCACCTGGATATCGCCGGTGTGGCCTGGAAAGGCGGCAAGGAAAAGGGCGCTACCGGTCGGCCGGTGTCCCTGCTTACCCAGTTCCTGCTGGATCGCTGCAACCGGCCATGACCCGGGTCGATTTCTACATCCTGCAGGAAGGAGGACCGGAAGCGTGTCCCCTGCTCGCCTGCCGGCTGACCGAAAAGGCCTACAGGATGGGACACCAGGTCTACATCCACGCCGCGTCTCCGGGACAGCTGCGGCAGCTCGACGATCTGCTGTGGACCTTCCGGGCCGGCAGTTTTCTGCCCCATGCAGTGGCCCGGGACAAGCCGGCAGGTGCACAACCGGTTCTGCTCGGGGCGGATGACTCACCCCACGGAATGGATGACGTGCTGGTTAACCTGGCCGGTACCGTTCCGCCCTTCTTCAGCCGTTTCAACCGGGTCGCCGAAGTGGTCGGTGGTGACGAGGCGAACCGCAATGCGGCTCGCGAGCGTTACCGTTTCTACCAGGAACGCGGTTACACACTGAATACACACAGACTATGAGCGACCACAAAAGTCCTCTGCCGGTGGACTCCGACGGAATTCCGATCCTGACCCGGCTGGTCAGCCGTCAGGAAATGCTACGGGCGAATGACGAGCCCGCACCGGACAATAGCCCAAGCAACCTGTCGACGGCGGAAATCGCCGATGATCTGCTGTCCAGTGAACTGTTCCGGAAGCAACTGGACGAGATCGCCTCCGAGCTGAGCCGGGGACTCCGCCTGCAGATCGAACAGGCACTGGGTATCGCCATCGAGGATGTCATCAGCAAGGCACTCGAGCATAACCATGCACGCTCCTTTGAGCTGATTCGTGAACAACTGGAAGATGCCTTGCCGGGGATGCTGGCCAAGGCCATACAGGACAGGGGGATCCCGGCCTGAGGCCACCGCGCAGGAAAATCCGCACCCATCAGGTATAATCTCCGGCTTTGGCCGAACAGGCCGTCACACCCTCTCCCGGGCGCACATGGACAAGACCTACAACCCGCACTCGATCGAGCAACACTGGTACGAAACCTGGGAACGCGAAGGCCACTTTGCCCCGTCCGGCGCAGGCATCCCCTACTGCATCATGATCCCGCCGCCAAACGTCACCGGCAGCCTGCACATGGGACACGCATTCCAGGACACCCTGATGGATGCCCTGATTCGCTATCACCGCATGCGTGGTGACAACACGCTCTGGCAGGCCGGCACCGATCACGCGGGCATTGCCACGCAGATGGTGGTGGAACGACAGCTGGCTGCCCGGGAGGTCACGCGCCACGACCTGGGGCGCGACGAGTTCATCCGGCGCATCTGGAACTGGAAGCAGGAATCCGGCGGCACCATCACGCGCCAGCTGCGCCGCATGGGAACCTCGCTGGACTGGTCGCGTGAACGATTCACCATGGATGAAGGACTTTCCGATGCCGTACGGGAAGTGTTCGTGCGCCTGTACGAAGACGGGCTGATCTACCGGGGCAAACGCCTCGTGAACTGGGATCCGGTGCTGCATACCGCGGTGTCTGATCTCGAGGTGATCTCCGGGGAGGAAGCCGGACACCTCTGGCATATGCGTTACCCGCTGGTCGATGGCGGCGGCCACCTGGTGGTTGCCACCACGCGCCCGGAAACCATGCTGGGTGACACAGCGGTCGCGGTCCATCCGGATGACGAGCGTTATCAGCCGCTGATCGGAAAGGCCATCCGGTTGCCGTTGACCGGGCGCGAGATTCCGGTGATTGCAGACGAATACGTCGACCCGGAATTCGGCACTGGCTGTGTAAAGATCACCCCGGCGCATGATTTCAACGACTACGCTGTCGGGCAGCGCCACAACCTGCCGATGATCAACATCTTCACCGTGGACGCACGTATCAACGACGAGGTCCAGAGCGAATACCGCGGGCTCGACCGTTTCGAGGCGCGCAAACGCATTGTCGAAGACCTGAAGGCACAGGGCCTGCTGGAGAAGATCGAGGACCACCGGCTCATGGTTCCGCGCGGGGACCGCTCCGGTGCCGTCGTGGAGCCCTATCTGACCGACCAGTGGTTCGTGAAGATCGGACCGCTGGCGGGACCCGCCATTGCAGCCGTGGAGAACGGAACCATCCGTTTCGTCCCCGACAACTGGAAGAACACCTACTTTGAATGGATGCGCAATATCCAGGACTGGTGCATCTCGCGCCAGATCTGGTGGGGCCACCGCATCCCGGCCT
>CAZMAK010000052.1:0-3390 GCA_964564245.1 uncultured Ectothiorhodospiraceae bacterium
ATGTTGAATGAACATGTTGCTGATTATCCACTGCAGGCGAATGGGACAGCAGTGATCCGGCCCCCTTTTCATTCCATTTTCATCACGCCGGGTGCAGTCCCAGTTTCGCGAACAGTGCATCGTCCCGTGCCGTGTCCGGGTTGCCGGTGGTGAGCAGTTTCTCGCCGTAGAAGATCGAATTGGCCCCGGCCAGAAAACACAGGGCCTGCATCTCGTCGGACATCTCCGTGCGCCCCGCCGACAGGCGTACGCAGGACTCCGGCATCAGGATGCGCGCCACCGCGATGGTGCGCACGAACTCCAGTTCATCGATTTCGGCCTGCTGTTCCATCGGTGTGCCTTCCACCCGGACCAGTCGGTTGATCGGCACACTGCCGGGGTGTTCCGGCAGGTTGGCCAGCTCGCACAACAGGCCCGCGCGATCGGCACGTGCCTCGCCGAGGCCGACGATCCCGCCGCAACAGACGTTGATCCCGGCCTCGCGCACGTGCGCGAGCGTATCGAGCCGGTCGTCGTAGGTGCGTGTGGTGATGATCTCGCCGTAGAACTCCGGTGAGGTGTCGAGGTTGTGGTTGTAATAATCCAGCCCGGCCTGCTTCAGTGCGCTGGCCTGCCCGGCATCGAGCATGCCGAGCGTGGCGCAGGTCTCCAGTCCCTCGGCGCGGACCCGCTGCACCATCTCCAGCACCCGCTCGAAATTCTTCCCCTTCGGATTGCGCCAGGCCGCGCCCATGCAGAAACGCGAGGCGCCGGCGGCCTTTGCACACCGTGCGGCGGCAACGACCTCCTCGATATCCAGCAGACGCCCCGGTTCCAGCCCGGTATCGAAATGGACGCTCTGCGGACAATAGTGGCAGTCCTCCGGGCAACCACCGGTCTTGATGCTCAGCAGGGTGCTGATCTGTACCGCGTTGGGATCGAAATGCGACCGGTGGACCTGCTGGGCATGAAACAGCAAGTCATTGAATGGCATATCGAATAGCTGGCCGACCTCGGCACGGGTCCAGTCATGTCGGACCTCATAATCAATCCTGTCCGACGGACGGGGTGCTGGCTTGTTCATACGCTTCCTGCCGGGATGGGTGAGGACAGGCAGACTATGAAAGTGTGCACGGACGCTGTCAACCACGACGGCGCTACCAGGTTTACCAGTCTGGTGCGGTACCTGCTGGACCGGGTGTTCCCGCCACGTTGCCGGCTGTGCGGCAGCGGCGGTGAGGCACAGTGGCTGTGCCGGCCGTGCCGGGACGAGTTGCCCTGGCTGTTACAGCACTGCCCGCAGTGCGGGTATCCACAGGATACCCGGGGAGACCCGTCAAGCTGCGGGCGTTGCCAGCGCCAGGCACCGGCCTTCGATGTCACGCACGCCCTGTTTCACTACCGGCCACCCGTCGATCACCTGCTGAAGCGGCTGAAGTTTTCCGGTGAACTGGCGCTGGGGCCGTTACTGGGCGGATTGCTGGCGGAGCACCTGGCGCAGCGTGGCGATGCGCTGCCGACACAGATCATCCCGGTGCCGCTGCACCCGGTACGGCTGCGCGAGCGCGGCTTCAACCAGGCCACCGAACTGGCCGGCATCGTGGGCCGGCAACTCGGCATCCCGCTGGCCCGGCGGTTGTGCCGGCGCCGGCGCAATACCGGGCCACAGTCCCTGCTGTCGAACACCGCGCGCCGGCTCAACCTGCGCAATGCCTTCGCAGTCAGCGGGGTTCCGGCCGCGCATGTCGCCATCGTCGACGATGTCATGACCACCGGCCACACCACGAATGAACTGGCGCGCGTCCTCAAGCAGGCCGGTGCCCAGGTCGTGGAGGTCTGGGTAATCGCCCGCGCCGGACGCTGACGTCAGCCGAACCGGTAGTCGAGCAGGATGCCCAGGAAGACCGCCATGCCGAACCAGTTGTTGTTGAGAAAGGCCCGGAAACAGCCGTGGCGGTCGCGGTAGCGGATCAGGTGCTGCTGGTAGACCGAGAGCAGCGCCGCAATCCCCAGGCCACCGTAATAAATCAGGCCCAGCTTCGCCTGGTGACCGATCATCAGCAGGCAGACCAGCACCATCAGCTGCAACAGGCCGATGATCACGCGGTCGGCGTCCCCGAACAGGATGGCCGTGGATTTCAGCCCCAGCGCCAGGTCGTCCTGGCGATCGACCATGGCGTACATGGTGTCGTAGACGGTCGCCCACAGCACCGTCGTAGTGAACATCAGCCAGCCGATCGGCGGCACACTGCCGGTCTGTGCGGCAAACGCCATCGGCACCGCCCAGCCGAACGCGGCACCCAGCACCACCTGCGGCAGGTGCGTAACCCGCTTCATGAACGGGTAGACCACCGCCAGCAGCGCACCGCCCAGCGCCAGCCACAGGGTCAGGCGGTTCAGCAACAGGACCAGACCGAGGGACAGCAGGCACAGCACCACGAAAAGAATCAGGGCGGCACGTTCTGAAACCCGCCCGGCGGTCAGTGGCCGCTCGCGGGTTCGCTCCACGTGCCGGTCGAAGTGACGGTCGGCAAAATCATTGATCACGACGCCGGCGGAACGCATCAGCACCACACCAGTCACGAAGATCGCCAGCACGCCCAGGTTCGGGGTGCCCTGCGCGGCCACCCACAGTGCCCAGAGCGTGGGCCAGAGCAGCAGCAGGGTGCCGATCGGCCGGTGCAGGCGCATCAGCTCGATGTAGTTTCGCAGCGTATTCGTCATGTTCGGCAGCGACATCTCCATAGCCGGGCAGTTATCGCTGGTGCCGGCCACGCGGACCGGCGCCGGCGGCCGGAAAGGCCGGCAGGAACACCTCGCTGACCAGCAGCGGCCGGCCCGACAGGGTAAACACCGAACGCCGCCCCCAGATCGGCGGCGCGCTGCGGCGCAATTTCCCCATGGCGGCATGATACAACGCATCACCCGGCTGAATGCAGGCCAGTTCCACCGCGCCGCGGCGCATGCCGGCGTCGGCGAACAGCACCCCGCCCAGCGGTCGCGTCCCCAGGTGTGCCAGCCGCTTCAGCCGGCCGCGCAGGGAACTGGCCGGGATGACCGTGCGCGCATACACCAGGGGCCTGCCGTTGCACAGCAGCTGCACCTGGCGAATGATCGCATTGCGATTCGTGCGCATCCCCAGCGCCTGCGCCTCGTGCAACTCGGGCCGGCCGCGGCGCTGGGACAATACCCGCACCTCGAAACGGCCGGGACACAGGCGCTGCATACGCAGGGTCAGTGAGGCGGAATCCAGCAACCAGCGGGTCAGTCCGGCCGGCAGCTGACAATGCAGGAAACGTTGATGGGACTGCCAGCGGGTCGCAGGGATGGTCATGGCGCTTGACGGGTACCGGTTGATCGACGAGGCGCGCGATTATCGCATGAATGAGGGGAAAGAGAATCGAGGACCAA
>CAZMAK010000052.1:3490-15098 GCA_964564245.1 uncultured Ectothiorhodospiraceae bacterium
GGATATTGCTGCGACAGCGCTGCGCAGTCAGTGCCGTTCGGGTGTATCCCGCCTTTCCTACACCTCGCCCAGCCGTGCCGCCTCGCCCAGCCAGCGGCGAATCAACGGTGTCACGTGTGCCGGGCACTCCGCCGACAACCGGGCCGCGCCCGCCTCCACCGCCTCCAGCAATTCCTCGTCGCGCAGCAGGTCGGCGATATGGAACTGCATCTCGCCGGTCTGGCGCGTGCCCAGCACCTCGCCCGGCCCGCGCAGTTCCATGTCGCGACGTGCGATCTCGAAACCGTCATTGGTCTCACGCAGTACCGCCAGCCGTTCGCGCGCCGCCTCCGACAGCGGCGGCTGGTAGAGCAGCACGCAACTGCTCTGGCGGTTGCCGCGTCCGACCCGGCCGCGCAGCTGGTGCAGCTGCGCCAGTCCCAGCCGTTCCGGGTTCTCGATGACCATCAGGCTTGCGTTCGGCACGTCCACACCGACCTCGATCACGGTGGTCGCCACCAGCAGGTCGACCTCGGCCCGCTTGAAGGCCTGCATCACCGTCTCCTTCTCCGCCGGGCGCAGACGCCCGTGCACCAGGGCGACGCGCAGCCCGGGCAAGGTCTCGGCCAGCAACGCGGCGGTCTTTTCCGCCGCCTGACACTGCAGCACCTCGGATTCCTCGATCAGGGTACAGACCCAGTAGGCCTGCTGGCCGGCGGCACAGGCCTTGCGCACCGACGCCATCACCTCCTCACGCCGCTCCTGGCTGATCGCAACGGTCTTCACCGGTTGCCTGCCGGGTGGCAATTCATCGATCACGGAGTTATCGAGATCGGCGTACACCGTCATGGCCAGCGTGCGCGGAATCGGGGTAGCCGTCATCACCAGCTGGTGCGGCCGCTGCGCACCGGCACGGCCCTTGTCGCGCAGCGCGAGGCGCTGGTGCACCCCGAATCGATGCTGCTCATCGATGATCACCAGCCCGAGCCGGGCGAATTCCACCTCCGCCTGGAACAGCGCATGCGTACCGATGGCGATGGCGGCCTCACCCGTCGCGACGGCCTGCAGCGTGGCCGCGCGCGCCGCCCCCTTGAGCCGGCCGGTATGCCAGGCCACGTGGATCCCGAGCGGTGCCAGCCAGTCACTGAAACTGCGGAAGTGTTGCTCGGCAAGCAGTTCGGTCGGCGCCATCAACGCCACCTGGTAACCGGATTCCACGGCGGCCAGCGCGGCACAGGCGGCCACCACGGTCTTGCCGGAACCGACATCGCCCTGCACCAGCCGTGCCATCGGGTGCGCGCGGGCAAGATCGCTGCGGATTTCACCGATCACGCGCTGCTGGGCCGCGGTCAGGCTGAACGGCAGCGTGTCGAGCAGGCGCTGCGCCAGCCGTCTCCCGTCAGCCAGTGGCGGGGCGGTCGTGTGCGCCGCACGCTCGCGGATACGGCACAGGCTCAGGTGATGCGCCAGCAGTTCCTCGTAGGCCAGCCGCTGCTGCGCCGGGTGACGCCCGGCGGCAAGCAGGTCGAGCGCGGCATCGGGCGGTGGCCGGTGCACATAGCGCAGTGCCGCCGGCAGCGAGGTCATGTGGAAGCTGCTCACCAGTGATGCGGGCAACCAGTCGACCAGGCCTTGCCCGCCCGGCCGGTCGAGAAAGTGCAGGGCCTGCTCGCTGATTGCACGCAGCGTCAGCTGATGCACCCCCTCCGTCGCCGGGTATACCGGGGTAAGGTGTGCATCCGGCGGCAGGGGTGCCTGTACGTCGACCAGCTGATATTCCGGGTGCACCAGCTCCAGTGTCACGACCCCGTTACGCACCTCGCCGAAACAGCGGATGCCCCGGCCCCGCTGCAATCCCGCCTGCTGCTGTGCGTTGAAATGAAAGAAGCGCAGGGTCAGCGCACCGGTACCGTCGCTGATGCGGACCAGCAGCGAACGCCGCCGTCCGAACTTCACCTCCGCCAGTTCGATCTCGCCCTGCACCACTACCTGCTGCCCGGCCCGCACCGAACCCATCGGCACGATGCGGGTGCGGTCCTCGTAGCGCAGCGGCAGATGAAACAGCACGTCCTGCACGGTCCGGATACCGAGCCGCTCCAGGCGCCCGGCCATGCGCGGCCCGATCCCCCTGAGCACCGTGACCGGCAAGGAATCGAGTTGATCGGATGCTTCAGGCGTCTTGATCAACGAACTGGTATCTCGTGCGGTAACGGGTTGCAGACCATGCACGGGGATAACCGGTCAATGATCCTTGTGTCAGCGCGATGCCATGGTCTGATGAGCGGCCAGCCGGGAGAAGGCAAACCCGTACCACAGCTTCTCCGCCTGCTCCCTCCCTCCGGGCAGCAGGACGCCAGGGCCGGGAGCAACGCAGGGAGCCGTGCCGGACAGGAAAGCATGATTTAAACAGTGGGGATGAACCTTGTTTGCTACTGATCGAGGTAATTCACGGGATCATAATCATCCAGCTCCAGCACCGCGTCCATCTCCACCTGCGCCCCCTTCGGCAACGCCGCCACGCCCACGGCGGCACGCGCGGGATACGGCTCGCTGAAATACTCGGCCATGATCTCGTTGACCAGCGCGAAATGGCCAAGGTCCGGCAGGAACACGTTGAGCTTGGCGACATCCCGGAGTGAACCGCCGGCGGCCGCGGCCACAGCGGCGAGGTTGTCGAATACGCGGCGGATGTGCGCAGCCATGTCGCCCTCGACCAGTTGCATGGTCGCCGGATCGAGCGGGATCTGCCCGGAAAGATAGACGGTGTTGCCGCATTTCACGGCCTGGGAATAGGTACCGATCGCCTGCGGGGCCTGGTCGGTACGGATGATGGTACGGCTCATGACGGATTCCTTGATGTCGGGAAAAGGGAGTAGGCATTGAATTCTATCCGGCGCGGCGCCCCCCGGGGAGAGGAAAAATATTACCCGGCACCCGGAAGTGCGCCGGCTGGCCCCGGATTCCCTGCGCTGCTGAACCCCGCATCACCACCGTTCTGTCCGAGACCTGTTGTTTCCCCGCCTGTGTGTGTTGCGCGAAACCGGTTTTATATCCCGTCCATCAGCTGCGGGTGCGCGAGATGCGAATCACCGCCGGGATATTGCGCACATGGCGCATGACGGTGGCAAGATGCTGGCGATTGCGTACCGTGATGCGGAACTTGAGGCTGTTGGTCAGGCCGTCACGTTCCTCGATGCCGACATTCTCGATATTGGAATCGGAGTCACCGATCACCTTGGCCACGGTGGCCAGCACACCGCGCCGGTCGGCCACTTCCACGGTAACGTCCACCGGGAATTCCTCGTTGATCCCCGGTTCCCACTGCACGTCGAGACAGTTTTCCGGGCTGAGTTTCCGTTCCGTGATGTTGCGGCAATTCTGGGTGTGGATCATCATGCCGCGGCCGCTGGTGATCACCCCCACCACCGCGTCACCGGGAATCGGCCGGCAACACTTGGAAAACCGCGTCACCATGCCTTCGCTGCCACGGATCACCAGTGCGGGTACCGGCGACCCGTCACCGCGCGTCATACCACCCTCCTCGACCGGCAACAGCGCACGCGCCACCAGCACGGCAGGGCGACGGCCCAGGCCGATATCGACCAGCAGGTCATCCTCCTCCCTGAGGTGATATTCCCTGAGCAGCTGGGTCATCCTTTCCGGGGTGATGGATTTTGCACTCGAACCGAAAATCCCCAGCGCACGGTCCAGCATGCGCTGCCCCAGATCGATGGCCTCCTCCCGCTTCAGGTTCTTCTGGTGATGACGGATATTGGAACGTGCCTTGGCCGATACCACGAAGCTCAGCCAGGCCGGGCTGGGCCGCGCACCGGCCGCGGTGATGATCTCCACGGTCTGGCCGTTGTGCAGCGTGGTGCGTAACGGTACGTGCATCCGGTCGACCTTGGCGGCAATGCAGGTGTTGCCGATGTCGGTGTGCACGGCATAGGCAAAATCGACCACCGTCGCGCCGTGTGGCAGCTTCATGATCTCGCCGGTGGGCGTGAACACATACACCGCGTCCGGGAACAGGTCCAGCTTGACGTTCTCGAGAAACTCCAGCGAGTTGCCGGCATGCTTCTGCATTTCCAGCAGCTCGCGCAACCACTCGCGCGCCCCGGAATGCATCTGGTCGAGGTTCTGTTCGCTGGATTTGTATACCCAGTGCGCGGCCACGCCACTCTCGGCCACCTTGTCCATTTCCTCGGTGCGGATCTGCACCTCGATCGGGATCCCGTACGGCCCGAACAGGATGGTGTGCAGTGACTGGTATCCGTTGGCCTTGGGAATGGCAATGTAGTCCTTGAACTTGCCCGGTACCGGCATGAACAGGTTGTGCATGACACCCAGCGTGCGATAACAGGTGTCCACCTTGTCCACCACGATGCGGAAGGCATATACATCGTAGATCTTGTCGAACGACAGCATCTTGTCGCGGATTTTCTTGTACAGGCTGTACAGGTGTTTCTGGCGGCTCAGGATGCGGCCTTCCAGCTCTTCCTGCTGCATGCGCCGCTTGATGGCCGTCTCGATCTTGTTGAGCACTTCCTTGCGGTGCCCGCGCGCGGCACGCACCGCCTTCTCCAGCACCTTCTGGCGCAACGGGTAGAGTGCGGCAAAACCGAGTTCCTCCAGTTCCACGCGCAGCGCGTTGATCCCGAGGCGATTGGCGATCGGCGCATAGATGTCGAGCGTCTCGCGCGCGATGCGGCGGCGCTTCTCGGGACGCATCACGTCCAGGGTGCGCATGTTGTGCAGGCGGTCGGCCAGCTTGACCAGGATGACGCGGATATCCTTCACCATGGCCAGGATCATCTTGCGGAAATTCTCCGCCTGCGCCTCGGCCGAGCTCTCAAACTCGATCTGGGTCAGCTTGCTGACGCCGTCGACCAGCTCCGCGACATCGTTACCGAACTCGCTGGCGATCTGCTCCTTGGCGGTCGGCGTGTCCTCGATCACGTCGTGCAGGATGGCGGCGATGATCGACTTGTGGTCCAGCCGCAACTCGGCCAGGATGCGTGCCGCGGCGATGGGGTGGTAGATGTAGGGTTCCCCGGACAACCGGTGCTGACCCTCGTGTGCCTCGGCACCGAACAGGTAGGCGCGGTAGACCTCCCGGATCTGGTCCTGCTCCAGGTAGGTCTCCAGCATGCTGCACAGGTCACTGATCAGGAATCGTGACTGGTCTTCGGTAACAGGTGCCGCTTGCGTCGCCATGCGCTTGCCGTGGCAGGCCATGCCTGCCGGTAGTACCCGTGGGTTGGAAGCAACGCCCCAACTATAACCCCAACCGGGGTACGCGGGTACAGCAGGGAAGGATCCGGCTGCAGGGCCGGAGGCCTGCAATCACTACAGAATTCGTGGGATAACCGCGCCGGGCCACAAGGCCTGGCGCCTGCCCTGGCAGGCCAGGGACTATCCGGGCGGCCGTGCGAACCCGGCAGCGCGGTGGGGCAGGGCTACTCGTCTTCCTTTTCTTCCGGCGGAGTCGCGTCGGGCTCTTCCGGCTCCTCCACGGTCGTGGTCACCTCGGCCAGGATCGCGAGGTCCTCGGCATCGATTTCATCCTCGATCGCCGGGCGCGCCTGTTCCTTCAGCAGCTCCGGGGTAATCAGTCCGTCGGCAATCTCGCGCAGGGCGACGATGGTCGGCTTGTCATTTTCCCACGGCACCAGCGGCATGACGCCGTTGGCCAGCATGCGGGCGCGCTTGGTCGCCAGCAGCACCAGCTGAAAACGGTTTTCCACCTTGTCGAGACAATCTTCTACGGTAACGCGTGCCATGTAACTCTCCGGAAATCCTGACAGTCCGCCTGCCCGATCGGGGAAGCGAGTCTACCCGAATCACTCACCCGGTGCCAGCAGCCCGGCCAGCAAGCCGGCATGATACTGCTGCTGGCGCTCCAGCCGCTGCCGCTGTGCCATGATGATCGCCGCCAGCCGGGCCCGGGCGTCCTCAAAAACATCATTGATTATCAGGTAGTCATACTCGGTGTAGTGCGACATCTCGCGGGTAGCGTCACTCATGCGCCGGGCAATCACGGCCGCATCGTCCTGGCCACGCGCGGTCAGGCGCACCTCCAGCTCGGTGCGCGAGGGCGGCAGGATGAAGACACTGACCGTATTCACGACCTGGTCGCGCACGCTGCGCGCACCCTGCCAGTCGATCTCCAGGATCACGTCCTGCCCCGTGGCCAGCTGGGCCTCCACCGCGTGACGGGAGGTACCATAATAATGGTCGAACACCCGGGCGTGCTCCAGGAACTCGCCGGCCTCCACCATGGCCTGGAACTGCGTGACATCGACGAAGTGATAATGCCGGCCGTCCACCTCGCCGGGGCGCGGCGCGCGCGTGGTGTGGGAAACCGACAGGGCAAGTCCCTCGCCGGCGGTTTCCAGCAGGGCCTTCAGCAGGCTCGACTTGCCGGCGCCGGAGGGTGCGGAAATGATGTACAGGGTGCCGGGAACCGCCGTTTCACTCACCGGTCTACTCCACGTTCTGGACCTGTTCGCGCATCTGCTCGATCAGCACCTTCAGCTCCACCGAGGCGTTGGTGGTATCAACCGCGACCGACTTGGAGCCGAGCGTGTTCGCCTCGCGATTGAATTCCTGCATGAGGAAGTCCAGACGCCGTCCGACCGGCTCGGTCGATGCCAGCACGCGCCGCAGCTCGCCGATGTGACTGTCGAGGCGATCCAGTTCCTCGTCCACGTCGATCTTCTGCAACTGCAACACCAGTTCCTGCTCCAGTCGCCCGGGGTCGGCCGCCACATCGAGCTCGGCCAGCCGCATTTCCATTTTCTTGCGCAGGGCGGCGCGGATATCCGGTACCAGGGTACGCACCCGCGCCACCTGTTGCACCATGCCATCGCAGCGCAGCTGCAGTACGCGGTTGATCTGCTCGCCTTCGCGTGCGCGTGACTCCACCAGCTCGTCCAGCGTCTGGTCCAGCAAATGCAGTGCGGCCTGGTGCAGCGGCGCAAGGTCCGGTTGCACTTCGTGTACCACACCGGGCCAGCGCAGCAGCTCGACCGGATTGAGCAGGGCGGTCCCGGTGGATACCCGATCGCTCACCGTACGGCAGGCATCGAGCAGGCGATCCAGGATCTCGGTATTGATTTCAACCGGTGTGCTGGCGCTTTCCACCGGCCGGTAGCGGCAACTGCAATCGAGCTTGCCGCGGCCCAGCCGGGCATTGATACGCTCGCGCACGGCCGATTCCAGGGCACGCAGTTCTTCCGGCAGGCGCAGGCTGATTTCCAGGTAGCGGTGATTGAGTGAACGCAACTCCCAGGACAGCGTACCCGTGTCGAGTTCGCGTTCCTGGCGTGCAAAGGCGGTCATACTGCGGACCATGAGAATTCCCGGCTGTTCGATGACAGGCGGCCAATGGTAAGCGATTCACCCGGGAATGGAAAAGTGGCACCCGCCAACGGAAATGAAAAGGCCGCCGCAACCGGGCAGGCTGCGGCGGCCGGTACCGGGATGCGACGGGCTAGAACTCGCCCAGCGGCCGAACAAAGGTATAGCGTGCCGGCGACACCACGATCTCGTCGGCCACCGCACCGGTGTTGCCACCCAGTGCACTGAAGGGCAGCGAAACCAGGAAGACCGCGGTTCCGGCCACGGTGCCGATCAATCCGGCAGGACGCACCACCAGCGTGTCGAAGAACATGGCACCGTCACTTGGACCCGTGTCACCGTCAAACCCGGACGCTGCAGCGGTGGGCGCGATCCCCAGTTGGGTGGTTGCCAGCGTGGCGGCCATCAGCCAGCTTGTCAGTTTCCGGTTAACCAGTTGCATAGGTAAATCTCCATGTAGGCGATCCTGCTTGGATCATTCAGCGGTACTCTAACATCGCGCACATCGGCCAGCGCCGGGCAAACCTTTAATATGGACCCCGCCTCCCCACCGTGATGGCCGTAATCCCCCTCCCGCCGCGGCACGCGGAATTGAAATTAATGTAAGTAATACAATATCTTATGCATATTCCCCCTGTCCCGCCACCGTGGACTTCGCCGCTGCCGCCCGTCGAGGCCGGAAACCTTCGATCGACGCCGGATCGCGTTATACTGCGCAGCCCCTCAACCTGCAGGAAACACCATGCGCCCCAGCAACCGTGCCCCCGACGAAATGCGCCACGTGCGCATCACCCGTAACTACACCAAGCATGCCGAGGGTTCGGTACTGGTTGAATTCGGCGACACCCGGGTACTGTGCAATGCCACGGTGGAATCCCACGTCCCGGGCTTTCTGCGTGGCAAGGGCGAGGGCTGGGTAACCGCAGAATACGGCATGTTGCCCCGCTCCACCACCAGCCGTATGGGCCGCGAGGCGGCGCGCGGCAAACAGGGCGGCCGCACCATGGAGATCCAGCGCCTGATCGGCCGCTCGTTGCGCGCGGTGGTCGACATGAAGAAGCTGGGGGAACGCTCCATCACCATCGACTGTGATGTCATCCAGGCCGACGGCGGCACCCGCACGGCCAGTATCACCGGTGGCTACGTCGCACTGGCCGACGCGATCCGGACCCTGATCGAACGCAATGACCTGGGCGAAAATCCGCTCACCGGGCGGGTCGCCTCGGTCTCGGTCGGGGTCTACCAGGGCACGCCGGTGCTCGACCTGGACTACCCGGAGGACTGCAGGGCCGAGACCGACATGAACGTGGTGATGAACGACGCCGGTGAATTCATCGAGGTCCAGGGCACCGCGGAAGGACACGCCTTCAGCCAGGATGAACTGAATGCCATGCTGGCACTGGCACGGAAGGGCATCACGGAACTGCTGGCCAGCCAGCAGGACGCGCTGGCTCAAGCGGACCGCCGGTGAGGCAACCATGACCGAGATCGTGCTCGCCAGCAGTAACACCGGCAAGGTGCGCGAGTTCAACCAGCTGCTGGGGCAGCTGCACTTCACGGTGCGACCACAGAGCGAGTTCGGAGTCGCGGAGGCCGAGGAAACCGGCCTGACCTTCGTGGAGAACGCGATCCTGAAGGCACGTAACGCCGCGGCGCACACCGGCCGGCCGGCGCTTGCCGATGACTCCGGCCTGGAGGTCGATGCCATCGACGGCGCCCCCGGCATCTACTCGGCACGCTACGCCGGCCCCGGTGCGGGCGACCGGGCCAATCTGGAAAAACTGTTGCAGGATATCGAGGGCGTGCCGGAGATACAGCGCACGGCACGCTTTCAGTGCCTGCTGGTGTACCTGCGCCATGTCAACGATCCCACCCCGCTGATCTGCCAGGGCACCTGGGAAGGCCGTATCCTGTTCGCCCCGCGCGGCAGTAACGGGTTCGGCTATGACCCGGTGTTCTATGTACCGACCCATGACTGCACCTCGGCCGAGCTTTCGCCCGAGGTAAAAAACGCCCTCAGCCATCGTGGGCAGGCGTTGCGGAAGCTGGCCGCGGCGCTGCAGTCGACGGGTCAGGTACCCCCACCGTAGCCAGGGCCGCAACGAATGGCGTCTGACCATGTTCAACTTCACCAGTACGTTGCCACTCACCCTCTACATCCACATCCCGTGGTGCGTGCGCAAGTGTCCGTATTGCGACTTCAATTCGCACGAGGCACAGGGGGGAATTCCCGAGGCACAATACGTTACCGCACTGCTGGCCGACCTCGAGCAGGACCTGCCGGCGGCATGGGGGCGGCCGGTCGACAGCGTGTTCATCGGCGGCGGCACACCCAGCCTGTTTTCACCGGAAGCCATTGACCGGCTGCTGAGTGGAATTCGCGCGCGTGTGCAGCTGCAGCCGGGCGCGGAAATCACGCTGGAAGCGAACCCGGGCACGGTGGATCGCGAACGCTTCCAGGGCTTCCGCGAGGCCGGCATCAACCGCCTTTCGATCGGTGTGCAGAGTTTTCAGCCGGAACTGCTGGAGAAGATCGGCCGGATTCACAATGCGCGCGAGGCCATCCGGGCCGCCGAGGCCGCGCATTACGCCGGCTTCGACAACTTCAACCTCGACCTGATGTTCGGCCTGCCGGGACAGACCGTGCCGCAGGCGCTGGCGGACCTGCAGACCGCGCTGGACCTCGAACCCCCGCACCTGTCCTGGTACGAGCTGACCATCGAGCCGAACACCCCGTTTTACCGCCACCCGCCGTCGCTCCCGGCCGAGGATGCCGTCGCCGACATGCAGGACGCCGGTCGCAGCACGCTGGAATCACGCGGGTATCGTCGCTACGAGGTGTCCGCCTGGGCGCGGGACGGCAGGACCTGCCGGCACAACCTCAACTACTGGCAGTTCGGCGACTACCTCGGCATCGGCGCCGGCGCGCACGGCAAGCTCACCGACATGGCCCGCCAGGCCATCGTGCGCAGCACCCGGATCCGGCATCCCCGGCACTATCTCGATGCGCTGCAAAAGCGGGACTTCGTCCACAGCCGGGTGGAACTTTCGGCACAGGATGCCATACTGGAATTCGTCATGAATGCGCTGCGGCTGGATGACGGCTTCACGCCGGAGGTGTTCACCCGGCATACCGGGCTGCCGGCCAGCGCACTGGATCCCGGCCTGCAGACCGCGCTCGACGCCGGGCTGCTGGAGCACACGGCCGACATGGTGCGCGCCACCCGGCTCGGCCAGCGCTACCTGAACGAGTTGCTGCAATTCTGGATGCCCGATGCTCGTGGAAATTGACTGCCCCTACTGCGGCGAACGCTTCACCACCGTGATCGAGGCGTATGACGGCGACCAGGACTACATCGAGGACTGCCAGGTCTGCTGCCAGCCGGTCGAGATTCACGTCGAGACCGGACTGGACGGGGAAGAGCTCACCTGCACGGTTCGGCGCAATGATGACTGACTCACCACGGGAGATTTTCCTGCCGTCGAGTGCATGATAACCCTCATTCAGCGGGTGCGGTCGCTGCCTGGTCCGGGGCCGCGTCCTTCCGTTCGGGCGACCTTGCCGGTCTCTTCCTGCTTTTTTTCGATTTCGGCCCCAGTTCCTTGTGCAGGAGTTTCCTGACCCTGCGGAAGTCCGCCCGCTGCTCCGGTGTCAGGTGGGCGAGATCGGCACGGTGCTGGTGATTCAGTACCTCCCTGACATACTGTTCCATGTCTTCCACGTAGATGTATCCCTGGTCCGGCACCGGTTGCTTCCCGTTGCCTTCCCGCCAGCCGTGCACGCGCGGCAGCGGGGTATCCTGGCCGACCGGGTACACGACCAGTTGCTTGATCCGGTCGCCGCTGCAGGCCGGGTGATCGGCATAGATCCAGGACGTGCTGAGGCCATTCGTCAGCCGTTTCAGCAACCGGTCCAGTGGCAGGTCCGCATCCAGGGTAACGGGCCGGTCCACACTGTCCGGGAACACCAGGGTAAAGCCCTGGGTCTTCGACAACTCCCGAAGGGTCTTCGACAGGGACGCGTTCTCCACATTGAGATGCACCACGGGATTGCAGGGCGCCGGCGTTTGCCCCGGGGATGCCGGCGGCACGCACAGGAGCGCACCCAGCACCAGCAGACGACCCGGCAGCCACCGACCGTATGCCCTGCTCCCGCAACGCCGGGTCGTCATGGCTCACCCGGTCCGGCCATGCCGGATTCCAGCATGGCGCCCAGTGGCTGCATCAGTTCCGGCAACCAGGGTTCATAGGCCTTCCACTTCTCTAC
>CAZMAK010000053.1:0-14891 GCA_964564245.1 uncultured Ectothiorhodospiraceae bacterium
CCTGGGACGCGTCGTGTTCGACGTCGACGCAAACGGCACGCGCCGCGCGTACCCGGATACCCTTGTCGGCACCGACTCCCACACGACGATGATCAACGGCCTTGGCGTGCTCGGCTGGGGCGTCGGCGGTATCGAGGCGGAGGCCGCCATGCTCGGTCAGCCCATTTCCATGCTGATCCCGCAGGTCGTGGGATTCCGCCTGTCCGGGGACCTGCCGGAGGGCGCCACCGCGACCGACCTGGTGCTGACCGTGGTGGAGATCCTGCGCAGGCAGGGTGTGGTCGGCAAGTTCGTGGAATTTTACGGCGACGGGCTGGATCACCTGTCACTGGCCGACCGCGCCACCATTGCCAACATGGCGCCGGAATACGGCGCCACCTGCGGCCTGTTCCCGATTGACGCGGAAACGCTTGCCTACCTGCGCCTGAGCGGGCGCAGCGAGCACCAGGTGGCACTGGTCGAGGCGTACGCACGGGAACAGGGGATGTTCCGCGACGACGGCAGCGTCGGCACGGAGTACACGGCCAACCTGGAACTCGACCTGGACAGCGTTGAGCCGAGCCTGGCCGGTCCCAAGCGCCCGCAGGACCGGGTACCGCTCAGTGCCGCGCGGACACGCTTTGTCGAGGCGCTGGCCGCGCTCAAGCAGGAGCGCAATCTCCACAGCAGGCCGGTCACGGTTTCCTTCGACAGCGGCGATGTCGAGCTGAATGACGGGGCGGTCGTGATCGCGGCGATCACCTCGTGTACCAATACCTCCAATCCCTCGGTGATGATCGGCGCCGGGCTGGTGGCACAGAAGGCGATGCAGCGCGGGCTCTGCGTGAAGCCCTGGGTGAAGACCTCGCTCGCGCCCGGTTCCCGCGTGGTGACCGCCTACCTGGAACAGGCGGGGCTGATGGACGCCCTGCAATCACTGGGCTTTCATACGGTGGGTTACGGCTGCACCACCTGCATCGGCAATTCCGGCCCGCTGCCGGAGCCGGTGTCGAAGGCGATTGCCGAAGGCAACCTGTCGGTGTGTTCTGTGCTGTCGGGCAACCGCAATTTCGAGGGCCGGGTACACGCCGAGGTACGCATGAACTACCTCGCCTCACCGCCGCTGGTGGTGGCCTACGCGCTGGCCGGGCGCATGGATATCGCGTTGCAGACCGACCCGCTCGGCACCGGTGCGGACGGCAGACCGGTCTACCTGAGAGACATCTGGCCGACCGCACAGGAAGTCCGCGATGTCATCCACCGCAGTGTCGACCGGGACAAGTTCACCCGCAGTTACGCCGAGGTGTTCCACGGCGAGACGCGCTGGAACGAACTGCAGGCACCGGCGCACCGGCAGTACGACTGGGTGGCCGATTCGACCTATATCCGCCGCCCGCCCTACTTCGACGGCATGCCCGCACAACCCGGCCGGCTTGCCGATATCCGCGGGGCCCGCGTGCTGGCCATGCTGGGTGATTCGGTGACCACCGATCATATCTCGCCGGCCGGTTCGATCAAGCGCGACAGCCCGGCCGGCCGGTACCTGGAGTCTCTGGGCGTGGCGCCCGGGGATTTCAACTCGCTGGGGTCGCGACGCGGCAATCACGAGGTCATGATGCGCGGCACGTTCGCCAACATCCGCCTGCGCAACCGGCTGGCACCGGGCACCGAGGGCGGTATCACGGTGCATCAGCCGGGTGGCGAACAGATGACCATCTTCGATGCCTCGGTGAAATACCGCGCCGACAACGTGCCGCTGATCGTGCTGGCCGGCAAGGAATACGGTTCCGGTTCTTCGCGTGACTGGGCGGCCAAGGGCCCGCGCCTGCTCGGTGTGCAGGCGGTGATCGCCGAAAGCTACGAACGGATCCATCGTTCCAATCTCGTCGGCATGGGTATCCTGCCGCTGCAGTTCCGGGACGGTGAAACCCCCGACACGCTGGGCCTGACCGGGCAGGAGAGTTTCGATATCGCCGGTCTGGCCGACGGGTTGCGTCCCTTGACCACGGTCACCGCTACCGCAGCGGACGGCCGGCAGACGGTGTTCGAGGCACGGGTGCGCATCGACACGCCGCAGGAATACGAATACTACTGTCACGGCGGCATCCTGCAATACGTACTGCGGCAGCTGGCCGCCTGATTCCGTCACTGCGAGGTTGCTATGGATCTTTCCCGGCTGAATGCACTTTCCCCGGTTGATGGACGCTACGGCGGCAGGACCGCCGCACTCAGGCCGATCTTCAGCGAGTTCGGGCTGATTCGCCACCGGGTCATCGTCGAGGTGCGCTGGCTGCAGGCACTGGCGGCGCATCCCGGCATCGCCGAAGTCCCCGGGCTGGGCAGTCACGCCAGCCGCGTACTGGAAGACATCATCGGGAACTTCAGCGAACAGGATGCACAGCGGGTCAAGAATATCGAGAGCACCACCAATCACGACGTGAAGGCGGTCGAATATTTCCTCAAGGAGAAGATTACCGGCAATGCGGAACTGGAGGCGATCAGTGAATTCTTCCACTTTGCCTGCACCTCGGAGGACATCAACAACCTGGCCTATGCACTGATGTTGCGCGAGGCGCGCAACCAGTCGCTGCTGCCGCTGCTGGACGACGTGATCCACGCAATCCGCACGCTCGCGCACGACTGGGCCGACCGTCCGATGCTGTCACGCACACACGGACAAACGGCGTCGCCGACCACCGTCGGCAAGGAAATGGCCAACTTCTGCGCCCGCCTGCTCCGGCAGCGCGACCAGATCGCCGCCGTGCCGATGCTGGGCAAGATGAACGGCGCGGTCGGCAACTACAACGCGCACCTGGTGGCCTACCCCGACATCGACTGGCCGGCCCTGTCCACCCGGTTCATCCTGGATCTTGGCCTGGAGTGCAATCCGTTCACCACCCAGATCGAACCGCATGACTACATGGCCGAACTGTTCGACGCCCAGGTGCGCTTCAACACGGTGCTGATCGATTTCAGCCGCGACGTATGGGGCTATATCTCACTGGGTTATTTCCGGCAGAAGACGGTTGCCGGCGAGGTCGGTTCCTCCACCATGCCGCACAAGGTCAACCCGATCGACTTCGAGAACTGCGAAGGCAACCTCGGTATCGCCAACGCCCTGTTTGCCCATTTTGCGGCCAAGCTGCCGGTCTCGCGCTGGCAGCGTGATCTCAGTGACTCCACGGTGCTGCGCAATATCGGCGTTGCGGTTGCCCATTGCGTGATCGCCATCGAATCCTGCCTGAAGGGGATCGGCAAGCTGCAGTTGAACGAGGAACGCACCCTTGGCGACCTCGACCACAGCTGGGAGGTGCTGGCCGAGGCGCTGCAGACCGTGATGCGCCGTCATGGCATCGAAAAGCCCTACGAGAAGCTCAAGGAGCTGACCCGCGACCGGGCGGTCAGCCGGGACACGCTGCTGGAATTTCTCGACACCCTGGAACTGCCGGACGAGGTGAAACGGCAACTGGCTGCGCTGACGCCGGCCACGTACACCGGCAATGCCGCCCGGCAGGCCGCCACTGTCTAGCACGGTCCTCGATTGCGGGAATGGAAACCCCGGCGTCTTTCAATGTCCTGCACGCCGACTGGCGGTGTGACGCGGACGCCATCCGGGAGGTGCGTGCGGCGGTGTTTATCGAGGAACAGGGAATACCGGCGACCCTGGAATGGGACGGCCTGGATGCGGATTGTGATCACGTCCTGGTACGGGATCGGGACGGGCAGTCACTGGCCACGGGGCGTCTGATGAAGGATGGCCGTATCGGGCGCATGGCCGTGCTTGCACCCTGGCGCGGCCGGGGTATCGGCACGCGGCTGCTGGAAGCGCTGCTGGACCTGGCCGGCAGGCACGGCTTGCGCGAGGTATACCTGCATGCCCGGCTCGAGGTCGTCCCGTTCTACCGCACGGCGGGATTCCGGACCTGCGGTGAACCGTTTACCGAGGTCGGTATCCGCCACGTGCTCATGCAGCGTTCGCTGCGCTGAGTTCAACGCCGGTTGAAGACCAGGCGTGCTACCGGGTGTGTGTGGATATGGCTGAAGGGTATCCATTCCACTTCGATATTGTTCAGCCTGCGATCCGGGCTGACCCGCCGGTTGCACCTCTCGGTACGGTCTTTCATCCTGAAGTAGCCGCGACGGTCGTCATTCTTCCTGCGCTCGTTCATTTTTCGTATCCGGTTTTCCAGTCACAGAATCATTGTGGCGACCAACCGGGGGCAATGCCATTGGACCTTGGTGCAGGTGGCAGGCAGGCGTGCCCACCTGTGCCGGCAGGACGCGGTGAGCGGATGGATGAGGGAAGCGACCGGCGCCACGGATTGGCTGTCAGCGTCGGGCGTGGCGCCGCTGAGGCCTGCGGTTGACCCGGGTCCGTGAGCACCGGACCCGGGTCGACAACGCCACCTTGACGCCCGCGGGGGATTTTGAGGCTAGTCCTACGGAAACGCCGGAATGACCGGCTCAGTACCCTCGATGTGTGCCTCCGGATGGTGGCTCATGACCAGCTCCGTGATACGTTCCACCTTGTCCTTGGGCACGTCCACCATCATCAACAGCTGACCCTCCTCGATCGCAGACTCGAAGTCCGCCAGGCGCGAACTGGGCACGGAAATGCCGATCATGCCCGACATCCACGCGCCAATGCCGGCACCCGCCAGACCGATGCCCAGGATGGCGCCGCCACCGAGCACGAGACCCGCACCGGGAATGGCAATGGCCGCGATGCCGGCGAGTATGCCGGTCGCACCGCCGATTGCCAGGCCGCGTTCGACCGCCGGTACAAAGTCGCTTTCCTGCAGCAGACTGGCCTCCGGCAGGTTGGCCTCCGTCAGTGCATGGTGGTCTGCCGCGGCAATGTGGATATGGCGTTCCTCAATGCGCGCCAGCAGCAACTCGTCCACAATCGCCTTGGCGCTGATGATGTCCGGTAACAGGAAATACAACCTTCTCATGTGCGACCTCCTCGCCTGCGTGTCAGGGCATCTGAACCAGCAATCATTATACAAACGTACACCCTTTATAGGCCAAGGGAAATGATTCTGCCAGTAAGCCAGTGGTTTTATGGGAGTTGATTCACACTGCATCCTGCCGCTCCGCCACTTGCCAGGCAAGGTAATCCGCCGGTGTATCGAGGTCGGCACGTGGCGGCAGCAGGTGGCATCGCAGTCCCAGCCGTGCCACCTGCTGCAGGGTGCGCGACAGCACGTCCGCACTGCCCCACGGGATATCCGTGAAGATCCCGGCCTGGTGGGTATGCAGGCCGATCAGGTAGTAGCCGCCATCCAGTGCCGGCCCGAGCACCACGTCCCGGCCCCGGGACAGGGCAGTCAGCGTCGCCTCCACGTCACCGGCCGACAGCGTCGGGCAATCCGCCCCCACCAGCACCACCGCCGCCGCCCGTTGCAGGCAATCGTGCAAGGCCTGTGACATGCGTTCGCCAAGCCCGCCCCCGGACTGCGGATACAGGGTGACCGGGTAGCGCTGCCGGCATAACCGGAAAAACTCGTGTTCCGGGTCCGGGTCGCAGTACAACTCGACCGGGCAGAGCCCGCCCTCTGTCATGCGGGCAAGGGTGTCCTCGAGCAACTGGCGGTAGAGTGCTGCGGCACCGTCACTGCCCAGCAGCGGGATCAGGCGGGTCTTGACCTGCCCCGGCAACGGGGCCTTGCTGAATACCAGCAGGCGCGCATCCGGGTATTTCATGCGTCGTGCATGGCGTAGAAGGCGGCCAGCCGCTCGGGCCTGATTCCGATAAAGTAGCCCAGGCGCAGCAGCCACATGGTCAGAATGGTGCGCACCACCCCGTGCCGCCGCCAGCGCCGGCTCGAGGTGTGCAGCCGCTGTCGCAGGGACACCGGCCGGCCGATCCGCCGGAGCGCCCGGCTGAGCGCGATGTCCTCCATCAGCGGGACAGCGGGATAGCCACCGGCCTGGTGGTAGGCCGCACGGGTGACGAACAGGCCCTGGTCCCCGGTCGCAATGCCGGTCAGGCGGGAACGCAGGTTCATCATCCAGGCCACGACGGACAGCAGGCCACGGGCATCCAGATCGACATCGAACCGGCCCCACACCCTGCCCCCGCCCTGCAGTGCCTGCAGGATGATCCGGTCGGCATCGTCCGGCGGACGGGTGTCGGCATGCAGGAACCACAGCACCGATCCGCTGGCCACGGCCGCCGCGGTGTGCATCTGGATTCCCCGGCCGGGTGGACTGCCAAGCACCCGGTCGGCCAGCGGGGTGGCCAGCGCGAGCGTGGGATCGGTACTGCCGCCATCCACCACGATCACCTCGTGGCCACGCCTGCGCAGTGCCTGCAGGGCGTTCAGCGTGGCCTCGATGCCGGACGCCTCGTTCAGGACCGGCACGATCACCGAGAGCCGTTCACCCTCAGCAGCAAGCGCCACGATCCGGCTCCGGGGTGCAGCAGGCCACGGGTACGGGGCTGCCGGCGCCGGTGGCGCCAGCGCCCTGCGACAGGTCGACAAAGGCATTGCCATAGGCGCTACCCAGCAGGGTCTCGTGTTCGGCCGGAGCTGCCGTTGCCCGTTGACCACGCTGCCAGGTGCGGCCGGCATCGTCGGTGACGGCGGCGAACGGGCCACGGTAGAGGAGTTGCCGCCCTGCACCGCCGGCGGGTAGCTCCGGCGGACGGATGGCGGTCAGGGTAACCGAGCGGAATTCGATGCCGTCGACCACCCGCCAGGGTTGTGCCTCCCACTTGTCGAAGGCGACGGCCTGGAAGCCGGCGCCGGTGAAACTGTCCAGCAGCTCGCCCTCGGTGAACGCCCCGGAGATGCAGCCACTCCAGAGTTCCGGATCCTGTTTCATCGCCGCGCTGGCCGGCCGGTCGCTGACGATATCGGAGATGGCGATCCGCCCGCCCGGCTTCAGGACGCGGAAGATTTCCGCAACCAGCTGCGTCTTGTCACTGTCGGCGACCAGGTTGAGTACACAATTGGAGATGACCAGGTCCACGGAGGCATCCGCAATCAGCGGGGCGTCACGCCGTTGCCGGTGCTGCCATTGCCGCAAGGCCTCATAGCCGCCGGCGTCGTGTACCGGGTGGGCGGCCAGCCAGCGTTCCAGTGCCTCCACGTCCAGTGCCAGGTCCTGGATATACCCCTTGTGGAAACGCACCCGGTCATTACCGAGCCGTTCGGCCATGGCAGGCTGGTGTCTGCGCGCCAGCGCCAGCATGTCATCGTTCATGTCAATCCCGATCACCCGGCCGGACGAACCGGCCAGCTGCGCCGCCATGTAGCAGATCTTGCCGCCGCCGGAGCCGAGATCGAGCACCACGTCGCCCGGGTGCACATAGCGCGAGGGGTCACCACAGCCATAATCGCGCTCGATGATTTCCCGGGGCAGCAGGTCCAGCAGGCGCCGGTCGTAGTCCACCGGGCAGCACAGTGCCTCCTCGCGCTGCCGGGCGCCTTCACTGTAACGCTCACGGACACTCTCTTCGACGTTGATCATGGCGGTTCCTCGCTTCACTCCGTTCGGGTTTCCAGTGCACCGCCGCAGCTCGAACCCTGCCCGGCCGTGCAGCCGTAACAATGGTCCGCCACGCGGATAGCGGCAGATTCAAGACTGTGCTCCTGCAGCCCGGATACATGCAGGCGTGTCTTGCCGTCGAGCTGCACGGGCAGGTCGAGCATCTGGTTGAAGTCACAGTCGTACACGTAGCCGCGCCAGTCGATACTGACCAGTGAGCGGCACATGACGGTCGCCAGGTTGCTGTCCTGGTGCGCTTCCCGCAGCAGCTTCATGTAGCCGGAAAACTCACCGCGGCTCACCAGTGTGCTGCCGAAGCGCTGGATCGGCATATTGGCCAGCGTCAGCAGGCGATTGAAGATGACGCCGTACTCGCCGGCCAGGTGTCGCTTGTAGTCGGTTTCCAGCGCTGGCTGCGGCGGTGGCAGCGTCGCTCCCTGCGGGTTGTACACCAGGTCCAGTGTCAGCCCGCTGCCCGGCCGGCCATACCCCAGCCGGTTCAGCTCGCGCAAGGCGGTCAGGCTGTCGTGGAATACGCCCTTGCCGCGCTGGGTGTCGACATTTTCCTGCAGGTAACAGGGCAAGGATGCCACTACCCTGACGAAATGTTCCGCCAGAAAACGGGCGGTGTCCTGCTGTCCGGGATCCAGCAGCACGGTCAGGTTGCAGCGGTCGATCACCTCCATGTTGCGTGCACGGGCCGCCAGTACCAGCCGGCGGAACTGGGGATTCAGCTCGGGCGCACCGCCGGTCAGGTCGAGCGTGCCGGCATGAATGCGGTCCAGGCATCCGATGACGGCATCGGCCGTGCCGCTGTCCATCTGCTCGGTCCGTTGCGGACCGGCGTTGACGTGGCAGTGCAGACAGCTCTGGTTGCAGCGATAGCCGAGATTGACCTGCAGCGTGTCCAGTCGTGTGCGAAACAGGGCGGGGAAATCCGTGTCCAGCAACAGGGGCAGGGTCGCGTGCATGGGCTATCTCGTCGGTTGGTTTCAGGGCAGCAGCCGGTGCAGTATCCAGGTCAACCAGCGCACCCTGCGGGATTGCAGCAGGTGGGCATAGTGATCGTTGATGGTTCTCCGGTGGATCTGTGCATAGCTCGGATAGGCGTGCACCAGCTCGCTGATCTCCTTTACCTTCGCCTGCAGGCGCATCGCCAGTGCAAGCTCATGAATCAGCTCACCGGCGTGCGGGGCCAGCAGACTGGCGCCGATGATCCGGCCCCTGTGGATCAGGATGCGCGCCAGGCCGGAGCGCTTGCCGTCGGTGATTGCCCGGTCGATTCCGGCCACCGGGAACTCGGCCATAGCATAACGGATTCCGGCCGCGTCGGCCTCGGCCGGCGTCAGCCCCACGCTGGCCAGCTCGGGATCGGTGTATACCACGCGCGGCACCACGCGGTAATCCGCCTTTTTCGGGAATCGGAACACGAGGTTGGCCAGTGCGATGCCGGCCTGGTATTCCGCCATGTGCGTGAACGCATACGGTCCGCACACATCGCCCACGGCATAGATGTGGTGCTGCGAGGTCCGCATGCGCCGGTCCACCACGATGCCGGATCGATTGACGGTGACACCTGCCTGTTCCAGGCCAAGACCGTTCACCGCCGGCCTGCGGCCGGTGGCCACCAGGATGCGCTCGCATTCCAGTGTGCTGCCGTCGGCAAACTGCAACTGGCGGCTGTCGCCGTCGCGGCGTACCGACTGCACGCCGGCGCCGCAGCGGATCGCGATGCCTTCCGCGGTCAGCTGCGTGGCCAGTGCAGCAGCGGCCACCGGGTCTGCTCCCGGCAGGATGCGTGCGGCGGCCTCGACCAGGGACACCCGGCTGCCCAGACGCGCAAATGCCTGGGCCAGCTCGACACCGACCGGTCCGCCGCCCAGTACGGCCAGTGAACGCGGCCGTGTGCGTTGCAGGAATACGGTCTCGTTGGTGAGGTAGCCGGCCTCTTCCAGCCCGGCAATCGGAGGAATGGCCGGATATGAGCCGGTGGCGATCACGAAGCGCCGCGCCCGGATCGGGTCGCCCGCCACGACCAGCTGGTGCGGATCGACGAAGGCGGCCTTGCCGAAGCGCACCTCGCAGCCGTAACCGCGGAATCGATCCGGGTCATCGACCGGCTGGATGGTCGCGATGACGGCCTGTACCCGGTCGATCACCTGCCCGAAGTCGAGTTCCGGCATGCGGTCCAGTAGCCCGTCCTGCACGGCCTGGCGCGTGTCGTGGACCACCTGGGCCTGGTGCAGCAGTGCCTTGCTCGGTACACAGCCGGTGTGCAGGCAATCCCCGCCCAGTTGCGGTTCCTTTTCGACCAGACAGACACGCAGACCGGTCCGGGCGGCAACACTGGCCACCACCAGCCCGCCCGGACCGCCGCCGACCACTGCCACGTCGAATTTACGCATTACGGGGCGCCCCCGCGTTTGCGCAGGCGCAGCACCACGTTGGAGACGAAGGCGATGCAGGCCACGATGGCAAGTGCCAGCAACACCCGGCGGATGACCCCCTCGCCGCCGGCGGCGGCTTCCCGTCCCGCGTAGCCCAGATAGGTATAGGCCGCCCCGCCCGGCGCCATGAACAGGAACGAGGTCAGCGTGTATTGCAGCAGGGGGATCCGTGTCAGGCCCAGGGCATAGTTCAGCAGGTTGAACGGAAACAGCGGCACCAGCCGGACAAACGCCACGAAGCGCCAGCCCTCCTCATCCACACCGTCGATCAGCTGGCGCAGCCGTTTGCCGGCACGCTGTGCGACCCAGTCACGGGCCAGGTAACGCGCGGTCAGGAAGGACAGGCTGGCGCCGAGGGTGGCGCCGGCCAGGTTGTAGAGTGTACCGAACCAGGGTCCGAACAGCGCACCGCCGGCCAGGGTGAACAGCACGCCCGGCAGGAAGAACACGGTGGCGACCGCATAGGCGGCAATGAACACCAGCGGCGCCAGGATACCGAGCCGGCCCACCCAGCCGGTGACGGCCTCCACCGAGATCCGGTCACGCCAGTACAGCGCCGCGGCAATGCCGAGCAGCAGTACGAACAGCAACAGCAGGCGGCGCCGGGTGGTCGTCACGGCTTGCGGTCCCACTGGCGCCGGTTAATGGCGTAGCCGGAGATCCTGCGCCGGAATGGCAGCAACAGCAGGCCGTCCAGACGGGTACAGTGCGCGGAATCACGCCAGGTGTCGATGCCGATCTGCATGCCGGTGTGTCCCTCGTCCGGTTGTGCGCGGTAGGTGCCGAACAGGCGGTCCCAGCAGGAAAGGTTGAAACCGAAATTGGAGTTGGTTTCATGCGCCAGGCGGGAATGATGTACGCGGTGCATGTCCGGTGTGACGATCAGCCAGCGCAGCAACCGGTCGAGCGGGAGCGGCAGCCGGACATTGCCGTGATTGAACATGGCCATCGCATTGAGCAGGATCTCGAACAGCAAGACCGCCAGCAGCGGTGGTCCCAGCAGCACGATGACCGCGAACTTGATCAGCATGGACAGGACGATCTCGATCGGGTGGAAGCGCGCGCCGGTGGTGACGTCGATATCCAGGTCGGCGTGGTGTACGCGGTGCAGCCGCCAGAACAGGGGGACGGCGTGAAACATCACGTGCTGCAGGTAAATCGCGGCATCCAGCACCACCAGGGAGATGACCACGGCAACGGCCGGCGCGAGCTCGACCCGGTTCAGCATGCCCCAGTGGCTGGCCGCCGCCGTGCCGGCGATGCCGACCGCGGCAGTCGGAAACAGGATGCGCAGCAGGATGGTGTTCAGGGCGACCAGGGCGACATTGTTAAGCCAGCGGGAGGTCCTGGCCTGGCTGAGTCGCCGGCGCGGGGCGAGCACTTCCCACACGGCCATCAACGCGAAGATTCCAAGGAAGGCGCCCAGCCGCAGGGCCGGCTCGTGGCTGAAGATAAACTCATCCATGCTGGCGATGGTACCCCGTGGTGTCCGGCCCGTCTGCGGTCGCGCGTTGCACCCGTGCCAGTGCCTCCCGGATCACCGTGCTGTCCGCCGCGTCCCGTACCGCGTGCTCGCTCAGGTGGCGGCGCCAGTGTTTCGCCCCAGGCTGGCCCTGGAACAGACCCAGCATGTGCCGGGTAATGTGTTTGAGCCGGGTACCGGCCTGCAGTTCCCGCTCGATATACGGCAGCATCCGTTCCACCGTACCGGCCCGCGAAGGAACCGGCAGCGGATCGGCAAACAGGTGCCGGTCCGCGGTGCAGAGCAGGTACGGATCGTGGTAGACCGCCCGGCCCAGCATGACGCCATCCACGTGCTGCAGTTGTTGTTCCGCGCTGTCGAGCGTGGTGATCCCGCCATTGAGTACGATGGTGAGTGTCGGGAATTCCTGCTTGATCCAGTGCACCACCTCGTAGCGCAGCGGCGGAACGCTGCGATTCTGTTTCGGGCTGAGTCCGTTCAGCCAGGCCTTGCGCGCGTGGATGATGAAGGTGCGGCAACCGGTTGCGGCAACGATCCCGATGAACGCGGCAAGTTGATCCGGTGTGTCCTGGTGGTCGATGCCGATGCGGCACTTGACCGTGACCGGAACGGTGACCGCCTGCTGCATGGCGTCGATGCAATCGGCCACCAGACGCGGCTCCGCCATCAGGCAGGCGCCGAAGCGGCCCGACTGTACGCGGTCGCTGGGACAGCCCACGTTGAGATTGATCTCGTCGTAACCGGCGGCCGCCCCGATGCGTGCACAGGCGGCCAGTTCGGCGGGATCGCTGCCACCCAGTTGCAACGCCAGCGGGTGCTCGCTGTCGTCATACTGCAGCAGCCGTGCATTGCGGCCATGCAGGATGGCGCCGGTCGTGACCATCTCGGTGTACAGCAGGCTGTGGCGGCTCAGCAGGCGCAGCAGGTAACGGCAGTGGCGGTCGGTCCAGTCGAGCATGGGCGCGACTGCCAGACGATGCCGGCCGGCGTCCGTCGTCATGTGCTCAGCAAATCCGTTGTCTGGCCGATAATTTTTCCGGTTATCCACGGCTTGGTGATCCTGATCACAACAGACCGGCAGTCATTGCGCTAGCCTGTCTGTGAAATTTGTCGTGCAAGTGTATGAATAAATTGTATATTATCATGTCTTCCAAGGAGATTGCCATGAACCGTATCCACTTGACCCTGCTGAGCCTGGTGCTGTGCCTGCCAGCCGCCCTGCCGGTTGCCGCGGATGAGTTGCTGGTCGACAGTGTGGCGGCCGGCAGTTCGGTGCCGGCCCCGCAACGCGGCGCCAGCATGGCGCAGGTACGTGAGCAGTTCGGTGCACCGGTGACCGAGCACCCGACGGTATCCGCCAACGGCGGTCCGCACCAGCCGCCCATCACGCGCTGGGACTACAGCGGTTTCTCGGTGTTCTTCGAACGCGACCGCGTCATTCATTCCGTCGTACCGCACGTCGCCAGCCAGTAACACCGCCATTCTGATGTATCATAGCCGCTCTTTTTGAGCGGCTATGGACTTTCCGGCGCGTGTTACTCCCTGAATTCGCACCCCAGTCCGGGGTAATCCTCACCTGGCCCCACGCACACAGCGACTGGAAGGACCGGCTGGAGCGCATTGAACCCGTTTACCTGGCGATCGCACATGCCATCAGTGCGCGAGAAGCGCTGCTGATCCTGGCCTTCGATACCACGCACCGGGATCATATCCGGCAACGACTGGCCAGCGCCGCCATTGCCATGGACCGGGTGCAACTGGTCTGCATCCCCACCAATGACACCTGGGTACGCGATTACGGCCCGCTGGTCACGGCGGCAGCGGGTACACTGCAACTCCACGACTACACCTTCAATGCCTGGGGCGGGAAGTATTCGGCCCGCCTCGACGATGCGGCCACTGCGCGACTGTGCTCCGCAGGCCGGTTTGGCGATCTGCCCTGCACCCGCCATTCGCTGGTGCTGGAGGGCGGCAGTATCGACACCGATGGCGAGGGCACCCTGCTGACCACCACGCATTGCCTGCTTGCCCCGACCCGCAATCCCGGACTGGGCCGGCCCGGGCTGGAGGCACATTTCCGGGACGAACTCGGTATCGAGCGCGTGTTGTGGCTCGAACACGGGGAACTGGCCGGTGACGACACCGACGCCCACGTGGACATGCTGGCGCGGTTCTGCGATGCCGGCACCATTGCCTACAGCCAGTGCGCGGACCCGGCCGACCCGCACCATGCCGCACTGAACGCCATGGAACGGCAGCTGCAGGGGTTCCGTACCCGTGCCGGCCGGCCCTACCGGCTGGTCCCGTTACCGATTCCGGCACCGATTCACGCAGCCGGTGGCCAGCGGCTGCCGGGCAGCTACGCCAACTTTCTCATCATCAACGATGCCGTGCTGCTGCCGGTCTACGACGACCCGGCCGATGCCATCGCGCAGCAGGCACTGGCCGACTGCTTCCCGGAACGGGTCATCGTGCCGGTGCGCTGCCGCGTCCTCATCGAGCAATTCGGCAGCCTGCATTGCGCTACAATGCAGTTACCTGCCGGGGTCCTGCCGGCCAGGACCGGGGCGATACCATGAGCGCGAATACCATCCGGGTTGCACTGGTGCAGCATGCCTGCAGCGACGACACCACGGCCAACCTCGACACCACCATGACCGGTATTGCCGATGCCGCCGCCCGTGGCGCACAGCTGGTACTGCTGCAGGAACTGCACCGCAGCCGCTATTTCTGCCAGACCGAGGATACGGCGCGGTTCGATCTCGCGGAGACCATTCCCGGCCCGACCACGCAGCAGCTTGGCGCACTGGCCGCACAACACCGGCTGGTGATCGTCGCCTCGCTGTTCGAGCAGCGCGCAGCCGGCCTGTATCACAATACCGCCGTGGTGCTGGATCGCGACGGCTCCATTGCCGGACGCTACCGCAAGATGCACATCCCGGACGATCCGGGTTATTACGAGAAATTCTATTTCACCCCGGGTGACCTGGGGTTCCAGCCGATTGCCACCTCGCTGGGACGGCTGGGCGTGCTGGTGTGCTGGGACCAGTGGTACCCGGAGGCGGCGCGCCTGATGGCGCTGGCCGGCGCCGACCTGCTGCTCTACCCCACCGCCATCGGCTGGGAAAGTACGGATACCCCGGATGAACAGGCACGCCAGCGCGAGGCCTGGATCACGATCCAGCGCAGCCATGCCATCAGCAATTCCCTGCCGGTACTGACCTGCAACCGGGTGGGCCACGAACCCGACCCGTCCGGGCAGACCGGCGGCATACGTTTCTGGGGCAGCAGCGCGGCGTTCGGTGCACAGGGCGAGGTACTGGCCCAGGCCGGTAACGAGGCGGACGAGGTCCTGCTGGCCGATCTCGACCTGGGACGCAGCGAGCAGGTGCGGCGTATCTGGCCGTTCCTGCGTGACCGGCGGGTCGATGCCTACGCCGACCTGGTCAGACGCTACCGTGACTAGGAGCCTGTCGGACCTGAGA
>CAZMAK010000054.1:0-10414 GCA_964564245.1 uncultured Ectothiorhodospiraceae bacterium
GCTTGTGGGCGTTCTCGATCATGACGATGGCGCCGTCGACCATGGCGCCGATGGCAATGGCGATCCCGCCCAGTGACATGATGTTCGCATTGATCCCCTGCCAGTACATGACGAGGAAGGCGGCCAGGATGCCGATCGGCAGCGACACGATCGCCACCAGTGCGGAGCGCACATGCAGCAGGAACAGGATGGTGATCAGGCTGACCACGATGAATTCCTCGACCAGCTTGTGCCGCAGGTTGTCCACCGCACGCTCGATCAGCCGGCCGCGGTCGTATACCGTCAACAGCTCCACGCCCTCCGGCAGGCCCTTTTTCAGTGCCTCGAGCTTGTTGCGCACCCCTTCGAGGGTGGTCAGCGCGTTTTCCCCCGAGCGCAGGATGACCACGCCACCGGCCACCTCGCCTTCGCCGTCGAGTTCCGCCACACCACGCCGCAGCTCCGGACCGAACTGGATGTTGGCCACGTCCTCCAGCCGGATCGGTGTGCCGCTGGCATCGACGCCGACCGGGATCTGTTTGAGGTCGTCGATGCTGCGGATATACCCCAGTCCGCGCACCATGTACTCGGTCTCGGCCATCTCCACCAGCCGGCCGCCGACGTCCTGGTTGGAACGCTGGATGGCCTGCTTCACCTTTGCCAGCGGGATGTCATAGGCCAGCAGCACATTGGGGTCGACCTCGACCTGGTACTGTTTGACGTAGCCCCCGATCGAGGCGACTTCCGCCACGCCCGGCACGGTCTGCAGCGGGTAGCGCAGGTACCAGTCCTGCAGCGATCGCAGCTGCGCCAGGTCATGGCGGCCGCTGCGGTCGACCAGGGCGTACTCGTAGATCCAGCCCACGCCGGTGGCATCCGGACCCAGACCCGGCGACACCCCGGCCGGCAGCCGGTTACGCGCGTAGTTGAGGTATTCCAGTACCCGCGAACGCGCCCAGTACAGGTCGGTACCATCCTCGAAAATCACGTACACGAAGGACAGCCCGAAGAAGGAATAGCCTCGCACCACCCTGGCATGCGGTACCGCCAGCATGGCGGTGGTCAGCGGGTAGGTCACCTGGTCTTCCACCACCTGCGGCGCCTGGCCCGGGTACTCGGTAAAGACGATGACCTGCACGTCCGAAAGGTCCGGGATCGCATCCAGCGGGATGTGGCGGACGGCATACAGCCCGGCCGCCACGAGGATGGCCGTGGCGAGCAGCACCAGGAAGCGCTCCCGCAGCGCGGCATCAATGATGGTCCGGATCATGTCCGTCTCCCTGCCCGCCCGGGCGGGCCTCCAGCATCTTCGCCGTCGCCTCGCGCAGCTTGGATTCGGAATCGATCAGGAACTCGCTGGAGGTCACGACCTCCTCGCCGGGTTGCACGCCTTCGAGCACCTGTACCAGGCCCTGCGCACTCACGCCGGTGCGGACCGTGCGCGGTTCGAACTTGCCGGGCGCGCGCACCACGTAGACCTGCTCCCGCTCGCCGGAGCGGACCACGGCCTCGGCCGGAATCACGACGGCATCGACCTTGCGCTGGGCATGGATGGTGACGTCGGCGAACATGTCCGGTTTCAGCTGCAGGTCGTCGTTGGCGAACTCCAGCCGGGCCTTGATGGTGCGCGTCTTCGCCTCGGCATACGGGTAGATGTAGCCGACCCGGCCGTGGAACACGCGACCCGGAATGGCGGCAAGCTTCATCACCGCCGGGTCGCCGGCCTGGATCCAGGACACCTCGCTCTCGTACACGTCCGCCAGCACCCATACCCGCGACAGGTCGGCCAGCATGTAGAGTTCGGTCGACGGGGTCACGTACTGTCCCTCGCGCGCACCGATCGTGATGACCACCCCGTCGAAGGGAGAGTGGATGTGCAGGTCCTTTTTAACCTTGCGCGTCTGTTCCAGCTCGCGGATCTGGTGTTCCGGCACATCCAGCAGTTCGAGTCGCTCCCGCGAGCTGCTGATCAGCTGTTCCGCGCCCCGGCGGATCTCCTCGTACGGACTTTTCTTCAGGATATCGAGGTTGTTCAGTGCCAGCAGGTATTCCTGCTGGCTGGTCACCAGTTGCGGTGAGTAGAAGCTGAGCAGGATGGTGTCCTTGTGGATGCGCTCGCCGGTCTTGTCGATGAACAGCTGCTCGATCCATCCTTCGGTCTTGGGATGCAGGCGCGACAGCCTTTCCTCGTCGTAGGAAACCCGGCCAACCGCACGCACCTCCCGGCCCAGCGTCTGCCGGGCAGCCACCGCCGTGCGTACCCCGATGTTCTGCACCGTGACCGGGTCGATGGTGACGGTCCCGGCCGGCTCGCTGTCCGCACCGGTATTCCGCTCCGCATAGACCGGGAGGTAATCCATACCCATCTCGTCCTGCGCCGGTACCGGCGAGGTGATCGCAGGATTCATGGGATTGCGGTAGAACAGCACCTTGCGCTCACCCGGCGCCTGGCCGGAGGCAGCCGCTTGTGTGCCGTACCGCGCACCGGTGTGGTGTGCCAGCCAGTACCCGCCTCCGCCCCCCAGCAGCAGGGCAAGGACGAAGATCATCAGCGTGTGCCGGTTCATTCGGTCACCTCCCCGCCCACGGCTGCGGCCAGGCGAGCAAGCGCCTGGCGGGCCTCGCTGTAGGTCTTCCAGTAACGGGTCTCGTAGTCATACAGCGTGACCTGCGCACGCACCAGGTTGAGAAAATCCACCTTGTTCACCTGGTAGCCCGACAGCATCGAGGCCACGGTTTGCCGGGCCTGCGGGATGATCCCGGTCCTGAACAACTGCACCTGCTCACCGGCACGCCGGTAGTCCGCACTGGCGGCGGCAATGTCGGCCTGCACCTGCAGCAGTGCATCCTGCAGGGCGAATTGCCGCTGCTGGAGTTCACCGGCGCGCTGTTCCAGGGCCTTGTCCTGCTTGCGTCCGGCATACAGCGGCAGGCTGATCCCCAGCCGTACGCTGGCCATGTCGGGGCGGTCACTGCCATCGGCGTTGTGGCCGGTACGGAACCCGTAACCGGCCGCCAGACTGAAATCCGGGTAGTGGTCCACCCTGGCCAGTGCATGGCGCGCACGTGCCGCCTCGATCTCCTGGCGTCGCTGTGTCAGCAACGGCCGGGCCGTTTCGGCGCGCTGCAGCAGTTGTTCCTGTGGCAACAGCGTGGCCAGCTGCTCGTCCACCTGTTCCGGTAGTTGCACCGGCGTGGTGACCGGCCGGCCGAGCAGGGCATTCAGGCGCGCGGCCTCCTGTCGGTGCGAACCCTGCAGTTCCAGCTGCCGGTCGATCAGTTTCGAGAGTTCCACCTGTGCCAGCAGCACTTCCTGTTGCAGCCCTTCGCCCACCTGGTAGCGCGTTTGCGCAATCTGCACGAACTGCCGCATCAGTTCCTGGTTGCGCGACACGATATCGAGCGCACGCTCGAGGTAGTAGACCCGCCACCAGGTCGTCTGCACCTTGCCGACCAGGACCAGCCGGATCTCGTCGACGTTGCTGGCGGCAGCGTCGGCATCGTATTCGGCCGCCTGCTGCTTCCGCTCCAGCTTGCCGGGGAACGGCAGCGACTGCTCGATACCGAGCTGCAGCTGGGTCATCGGTTCCTGTGCGCGGTCGAAGGTATCCACCGGCAGGTTCGCGGCACCCAGGCTGAGCACCGGGTCCGGCAGGCTGCCGGCCTGCGACGGGACTGCGGCCATGGCCGCGGCGCGTGCCTGCATCGCCGCGAGACCCGGATTATCCGCCGTGGCGGCTGCAACCGCCGCCTCCAGCGAAAGCCGGTCCGGTACATCCGCACCGGGTGCCGACGGTGCTGCCAAAGCGGCTGCACCGGTGAAACCCAGCATCATCCAGAGCAATATTCGGGAAACTGTCATAACCGGACTCCATCATCCAGTGATCAAGGAACACCCGCGGCGCAACCCTGACGGCGCAGGCAGTCTGTATCCGGGATACCGGTGATTCGCCTGTTCTTTTGAATACTGGCCAGGGAAACAATCCCCGCCCGGGCAGCAGGATGGCGGAATCACCGCATCATTGCGCTGCACGGATCAACGACTGCCTCCGGGTTCCCGGAAGGGAGTGGTCAGGCGCGGGAAATGGGAGGTCGGAACAGTGGACGGGAGGTCCGGTTGGAAAAATGATCTGCCGGCGCTGCCGGCGGGACCCGGTCCTGCCCGGCCACGGTCAGGGGAAATTGGCCGTCAATGGCCACATGGGACGGGAGGCAACAGGAACAGGAGAAAATGCAGTGCCTGCCGCCATGGCCTTTCAGGCAATGCGGACAGGCTGTCTTGCCGGCGCCCGCAGTCATACCGGGCAGGCTCGCCGCCGGGCTCATGGCATGCCGCATGCCGGCACAGTGAGCCATCGCCCCCGGGCCGGTGACAACCGGCATGGCGGGCAGGACACGCAACGGCGCCGCTGCCAGGGCAATGACCAGCAGGCACAGCATCCACCGGGGTATCCACCGTCTCATGCATCGAGCATATAGCAGTGCATTCCCGGCATCAATCCGGGCGGTCAGGCAGGGGGCGGGACGCATGCAGACCGGAGATGCAGCCCGGTCCGGCATCAAGACGCGGTAGCGGCACTGCCATTCGGGTGTGTGTTCCCCCTGGATCACGGTCGGGCGCAGACCGCCACCTCGCACGGCGGTAACGAACGAATCGGGTGGAATGGGAGTCTCGTTATTGCTATTGCGAATCATTCTCATTGCGTTTATTATCTACCCACATTCCAGCCAGTACCGCCAGGAGTTGATAGATGCCCAGACTGAAAATCCGGACCGGCGGGCCACGACCGTCTGCTTTTCGTCGCCTCACGCCCGCTTTCCTGGCATTGACCGCCCTGCTCTCTGGCTGTGGCGGCGGGGGCGGAAACCCCAACCTCAATCTCCGGCCCGGCCAGGTGGTATCCGCCGCAGCCGCGCTCTCTCCGGTGGCCTCGGTCGGGAAAAAGATCTTCTCGGATCCGAGTCTGTCTGTCTCCGGCCAGCTGTCGTGCGCCACCTGCCATGATCCGGCCCGCGCGCATGCCGGGAACGACGGGCTGGCGGTACCGCTGGGTGGGCCCGGCATGAATGTGCCGGGCTTTCGCAATGCACCGACCCTGAATTACCTGAGTTTCAATACGGCGTTTTTCCTTGATAAAGAAGGCACGCCAACCGGTGGCTTCGACCTCGACGGGCGCGCGGATTCGTTCATGGAGCAGGCGCGGCGGCCCTTCCTGGCGCCCCACGAGATGGCCAATGCCAGCCCGGCGGACGTCATCGACAAATTGCGCGCGGCCAGTTACGTCTCCGAGTTCATGCAGGTATTCGGCAGCGACATCTTCGATCCCGGCACCGGCGAGGCCGCGTTTGACCGTGCGGTCCTGGCCCTGCAGGTCTATGAACAGGAAGCGGTCGAGTTCCGCCCGTTCGACAGCAAGTACGACTACTTCCTGGCCGGAGCGGTACCGCTGACAGCACAGGAACTGCGCGGACTGGCGCTGTTCAACGATCCGGCCAGGGGCAATTGTGCCGCCTGCCATACGAGTACCCGCCTGCCCGATGGCACACCGCCCCTGTTCACGGATTTCACCTACGACAATCTCGGCGTACCGCGCAACAACGATATCCCGGCCAATGCAGACCCGGACTATTACGATCTCGGACTGTGCGGGCCCGATCGAACCGACCTGGCCGCGCGCGCTGATCTCTGCGGTGCATTCAAGGTCCCCACCCTGCGCAATGTCGCCATCACCGCGCCCTATTTCCATAACGGGAAATTCGCCACCTTGCGCGACGTGGTGTCCTTCTACGTGCGCCGCGACACCAACCCGGAAGAATGGTACCCCAACGCCGGCGCGGACAAGTTCGACGACCTGCCACCGCAGTATCGGGTAAACGTGAACCGCACCGAGGCGCCCTACAACCGCCAGCCAGGAGACGCGCCCGCACTGACACCCGACGAGATTGATGACGTGGTGGCGTTCCTGGAAACCCTGACCGACGGCTACCAGCCCTGATTTCCAATTCCGACCCGGGAGATGATCCGAGATGAAACGCATTGTATTACCGATCCTGTTGTGCCTTGCCTTCCCTGCCCACGCGGATGAAGCCGACCTGCAGCAACGCATTGAACAGTTGAGTACCGAGCTGGACAGGCTCAAACAGGAAATGCAGGAGATGAATTCACGCACGGAGGCGATCGCCGACCAGCAGGAGGAAACCATGGCGAACGCCAGTGCGAACACCGGCTCCGCGGTGTCCCTCTGGGGCTACGGTGAAATCAATTACAACCGGCCTACCTCGGACGGCAGCCAGGCACAGATGGACCTGCGGCGCGCGGTGTTCGGCATCGGTTACCAGTTCGACGAGGCCACACGCCTTACCACGGAGTTCGAGATCGAGCATGCCGTCTCTTCCGCCGAGGATGAAGGCGAGGTCGAGGTCGAACAGTTCTACATCGATCACAGCCTTACACCGGCCATGAACCTCAAGGCAGGCCTGTTCCTCATACCGATGGGCATGCTTAACCAGTCGCACGAGCCCACCTACTATTACGGCGTGGAACGCAATTTCGTCGAAACGGCGATCATCCCGACCACCTGGCGCGAAGGCGGGGCCGGTCTGTACGGCAGCACCCGTCGCGGTATCGCCTGGGACGTCGGCATCACCACCGGCTTCAACCTCGCCGGCTGGGACCCGACTTCCACCGAAGGCCAGGAATCACCGCTGGGCAGCATCCACCAGGAACTGCAGAACGCAAAGGCCAGGGACCTGAGCACCTACGCCGCACTGGAATACCGGGGCACCCCCGGCTGGGTGGCCGGTGCGAGTGTCTTTTCCGGCAAGATTGCACAGGGCGATCCGGCCGTCAGCCTGGCCTCGAATGCCCGCGCCACGCTGTGGGAGGCGCATACCCGCTGGACACCGGGCAACCTCGACCTTTCTGCCCTCTATGCCCGGGGTACGATCTCCGATACCGCCGCGCTCAACATGACATTTGCCGGCAACCCGTCCCTGGTACCGAGTGAATTCTGGGGCGGCTACCTGCAGGGCGCTTACAAAATCGCGTTGACCGGCAGCCAGTCCGTGGCGCCTTTCGTGCGCTACGAGCGCTATAACACCGGCGCGGACTACGAGAGCCTGCCGGCGGGCGTGGGTCACGCACCGCTGCCGACGGAGGCGGTCTGGACCTACGGGGTCAACTACAACCTGCTTCCGCACGTGGTGTTCAAGCTCGACTACCAGCATTTCTCCGTAAACAGCGACCGGAACCGCTTCGACGTCGGGATGGGCCTGGATTTCTAGGGAACCTCTGATTAATTCGTCATTGCGAGGAACGTAGTGACGAAGCAATCTCTAACTGACTGATTCCATAACAGGAGATTGCTTCGCTCGCAATGACGGGGATTGGTGAATGAATCAGAGGTTCCCCAGGCGGCCGGCACGGGCACGCACTGCCGTACCGGCACTAGCGGCGAAAACCGGGTGGATGCAGGCGCCAGTAGCGGATCAGGAGATAACCGAACAGCATGCCGCCGAGGTGGGCAAAATGCGCGACGCCCGCCTCGGTGCCGGTGACACCCGCGAACAGTTCGATACCGGCATAGATCGTGACGAACCATTTGGCCGGCAACGCCACCGGCGGGAAAACCAGCATCAGCACCTCGTTCGGAAAGCGCATGCCGAACGCCAGCAACAGCCCGAAGATACCGCCGGATGCGCCGACAGTCGGGTAATAGCCTCCGCTCAGCGTGGACACCAGCAATTGCACCAGGGCGGCGCCCACCACGCACACGAAATAATAGACGGTGAAGGCAGCGGAGCCCCACACGTTTTCCATGCGGGTACCGAACAGCCACAGGGCATACATGTTCAGCAGCAGGTGCATCATGCTGCCATGCAGGAAGCTGTACGAAACCAGTTGCAACAACCGGAACCGGGACGCCCCGATGTCGCCCGTAAACACCCCCGGGTGAAGCGGCGGCCACAGCGCCAGTGTGCTGATCATCGCTCCGCCGTAGACCTGCTCGAGCAGGTACATCAGGACGTTCGCGATCAGCAGGGCCTTGACCACGGGCGGCAACAGGGAGGAGGAAGAGGTGTATCCGGCCACTGGATCGGTTCCTTCCTGTCAACGGATGGGCATACCGGCCGGCTGCATTCCGCACAGCCCCGGGCAGGATACATACATCGCTTCAGGAATCACGCACACGCAACCTGTGAAATATCCCCATCCTGGCGAAATCGTTGAGCAGGAACTCGACCAGTGCATAGCACCACATCCACAAGGCATATTTCCAGCCGACGGGCGTGATCAGGAACCCGTAGACGGCAACGAGGGTACCGAGTATTTCGGTGCCTGTCGTCGCCGCCAGCAGCAGCGGCGCCGGGTATGGACGCTGCCAGAACCAGCCCTCGGTGCGGGTAATATACAGGGTGCTGTGCCCGGCCACGATGAGCTTGAGGAACAACATGGACTGGATCATGTCATCACCGAATCCGGCCTGCCGGAGCAGATAAACAGGAGAAACGAGGCCAGCACACCGGTCAGCCCCGGTACGCCGGACAGGGTGAGCAGTTCGTGCAGGTTCCAGCGTACCGGTTGCTGGCTGACGTGCGTGTTGTCGTAGGCGATAGCCAGGATGGGCAGGTCGTTGAGCAGCGCCAGCAGGATGATCATCAACGCGGTGATCGGGTAGCAGTTGAACACCACGATACTCAGCGTCATGAACAGGATGATACGGATGGTCTCGGCGATCCGGAACGTGGCGTAGCTCTTCATGCGCTCGAAGGTGATGCGCGCCTGCTTGACCGCCTCGTTGATCACACCCAGACCCGGCGCGGTGAGAATGATATCCGCGGCCGCCCGCGCGGCGTCGGTGGCATTGGACACGGCGATGCCGCAGTCGGCCTTCTTCAGGGCCGGTGCATCATTCACCCCGTCGCCGGTCATGGCCACGATATGACCACCCTTCTGCAGGGTGTCGACGATGCGATACTTGTCCTCCGGCACGACCTCGGCAAAGATGTTCACCGACTCGATCATCTCGACGATGGCGGACTCATGGGTGTGGATGAACTCCCGTTCCAGCAGGCGGGTGTCGTACATTGCACCGACGGCCTGCATCACCTCGTCGGCAAACTGCCGGGCCTCGGCGCGGGACACCGCCGGCTTCAGACGCTGATAGATGGCCGCGGTCAGCACGGCGGCCAGTGCCAGCAGCTCGTTGCTGGCGCTGCCGGAGAGCTGGGCGGCGCGCAGGGTGCGCTGTTCCAGCCCGAGCAGACCGCCGATCTCGCGTGCAATCGCCAGGTTGTCACCGGTGACCATCTTCACCTCGACCCCGTTGCGCTGCATCTCGGCAATGACCTGCCTCGAGTCGTCCCGTGGTGGATCGTAGAGCGGGATCAGGCCCGGCAGTTCCAGCGGGCCGTCACCACGCCGGCGGCCCACGGCCAGGGTGCGATATCCTTTCGCCGCCAGTGCCTCTACCTGCTGCTCGATGGCCAGGGTTTCGGCGTCGGGCAACTGCGCCATCCCCGGCAGCACCTGCGCGGCGCCCTTCATCACGACCCAGGTTTCACCGGCCTTCTCAACGGTCGCCTCCGTGCGTTTGCGCACGGGATCGAACGGGGTAAAGGTGGTCTGGTGCCACGCCTTCCAGTCGGCGTCGGCGTGCTTTTCGGCGATCCAGGTGAAGATCGGCTGTTCGATGGGATCGTTGTTCTCCTGCTTCGATGCCAGTGCGGCCACCAGGAACAGCTCGCGCTCGTCATGGCCGGCAAACACCACGGGCTCGGCCACCACCATCTCGTTCCGCGTCAGGGTACCGGTCTTGTCGGTGCAGAAGATGCCTACCCCGGCCAGTTCCTCGATGGCAGTGAGGCGTGACACGATGGCCTGGCGACGCGCCAGGTTCATGGCCCCGACCGCCATCGTGACCGACAGCACGGCCGGCAGCATGATCGCGATGATGATGAAGTCATCCCACTTGCCGACCAGTGCGGAAAGCAGTGCCGCCACCTCGATCATCCACGGGATGGGGCCCCGGAAGCGGCGCAGGATCCGATGCCACAGGGCTTCTTCCTGCTCCCGGATCTCGTTGTATCCATAGCGCCGCCGGCGCGCCAGGACTTCATCGCCGGACAACCCGGCGGCAGGATCGACCTGCAGGCGGGCTGTCGTCTCGGCGGCGGTTTGCGCGCCGTATTCATCCGTGGGTAGCGATTGGTCACTCATCTGCTGGAACGTGTCTCAAAATGCCCCTCGGGCGCCAATGCGGTGTTATGAACCCGGCTCCGGTGTTCATGTACCCGGATAAGCTCCGCGCCTCGCAGTGTCCACGCCAGGTCTTGATACCCGATACGCAATTCTGAGACAGGTTCCTGGGTCCGTCGATTCCATCGAACCGGATGATGCCCGGTATGGGTCCATGCCATGCGCGGCAGGCACGGG
>CAZMAK010000054.1:10514-14488 GCA_964564245.1 uncultured Ectothiorhodospiraceae bacterium
CTTTGTATATCAGATGGTCTGCCCGACCCCGAGTTCCCCGGGATTTCTGAAGCCTTCGCTTCCACCGGCAGACCTGCCGGACATTCACCGCCGGTACAACCCTGCGGAATGTAGCGGCTCGTGCGCACATGGGGCCGCAGGGCGGCCGATCACCTGCCGGCTAGTCGGCCCCTTCGGTCGTGATGTGCAGTACGGTTCCGCAATGCTTGCAGTGCACGGCGTCGGCGTCGTGACGGGTAAGCCCGCAGGCGGGGCATTCGTAGCGCACCTTGCCGGGGCGGAAGATGGTCTGGATCAGGCGCAGGAACAGGGAAATGCCGAAGATCATGATCAGTACCGCCAGGATGTGACCGCCGGTGCCGATCAGGGTGATGTCGCCGAAGCCCGTGGTCGTCAGGGTCGCAACGGTGAAATACAGGGCATCGAAGTAATCGCGGATCGCCGGGTTGGTACCCACCTGGCTGACGTAGACCACGGCCGTGATGATGAAGATGAAGACCACCAGGTTGACGATACTGAAGATCACATCCTCGTGGATACGGACGAACCTCGATTGCCGGCGCAGGTTCCGGATCATGTGATAGGACCGCAGCAGCCGCAGTGCACGGATCACGCGCAGGAAGGAAAAGTTTTCGGCCAGCGAAGGCGCCAGCAACGAGGCGATGACGATCAGGTCCGCCAGCCCGACCGGGTTGAAGATGTCGCGCAGGCGCTGCCCGCTGATGTACAGGCGCGCCGTGAATTCCAGCAGGTAGATGACACCGATCGCCTCTTCCACCACGTGCAGGTCATCGACGTGATGATAGAAGGAGGCCACCACGAAATACAGGATGGTGATACTGTCGAACGCCAGCAGGAACCAGCGGAAGTAGCGCGAACGCCGCTTGTCGCCGTTGTACAGTTCATTGATCGCGGCATGGAGCCGCTGCCCCGGGCCGGCATTCGGCTTGTGCGACTGGTTCATGCTGCGCGCAATGGTCCGTTACTCCGATTTCTCCTCCGGAGCAGCAAGAATAAGGCCCACCGGCGGCGAAGTCCACGGCCGTCGCACCCTGTCCACGGGAAAGGGAAAAAACAAAAGCAGCGGAATGCCGCTGCTTTCAGGGATACTGCCTCTTGTCACGTACTACGGGTCAGTTGCGCAACCCGGTGCCGGCCTTGTGAAGCTTCATTGTCACCGTGACATTCCTGCCGGTTCACTGGATTCAGTGTTGCGTCCCGATACCGGCATCCACGGTCGCTTCTGCCTGCAGCCAGTCATCCAGCGCCATGTCACCCTGGAAACCACGCTGCTCGGCGATCAGGAACGCCGTCTCGGCGATCTGCTGGTGACGCTGATCCGGCGTGGGGACCTGTTTCGGTTGCGAACCTGCAGCGACTGCATGTGCCGTATTTTTAACGGCGGGACGCCGGGTTGCCGTCGCTCGTGTCGATCGGGGTTGTTGCCGTGTCATCGATTGCCTCCTCGTCTGTGAATACTGATTCAGGACTTCCCGTTTGCACCGGCACACGCCGGAATACCTTGCGGATTATGCCACGCGTTGTCCTGAGTGTGTGATCGTGCCATGAGAGTATAGTTCCTTTCGGACGGTGTATTCAGCTGCAAGGGCAAACGCCTTCATTCAGCGGTATCAGAGAATGAAATTTGCTTCCTGTGGCACCAGTGCAGCGGCACGGGCAGGCACGATGCGCGCGGTGTCATCGTTTGCCGGACGGTTTGCCGGCGCCGTGCCCGGGTAGACACAGGCGTTGACCGCGCCGGCCGGCTTCGCATACAACTCCACGCAAACCGATTCCGCCGGCAATTCATCCAGATATACCTGCACCTCACAATGATAATCCGTATGATTCCGGATCGAGTTGACATTTCCGAAGTACAGGTGCTGCCAGTGTTGTGAGAGTTGTGCATGAGCGGCTGCGGCAGTACCCGCGGCAGGTAATGGCTGATTTGCATGGAATCATTCCACGCCGGATGCCGGGGTCCTGCCCCGGCAGAACGGTCATTCAGGATTTCACGATCAGCACGTCACAGGGTGCCCGGTGCAGAACGCTGTTGCTGACCGAACCCAGCAGCCGTTCGATACCGTGCTGACCGTGTGAACCCATGATAATCAGGTCCACTGCCTGCTCACGGGCCCGGGAAACGATGTAGTGCACGGGAATGCCCCACTGCACCTGCAGCGTGGCGCCCTTGTCCAGGCCGGTCCGCGCGGCAAACCGGTTCATGGATTCCATGGCCTGCAGTTTCAGCGGCTCGTCGCGCAGCGGGATGTCCGCCAGCACCGGGTCCCGGTCTTCGTAGTAGGTAATCGGCTCTTCAACCACATGCAGGACTTCGAGTTGCGCACCGGATTGCGCGGCGATTTGCAGTGCACGTCCGGCGGCATATTCCGAGTGCAGCGAGAAATCCGTCGCCAGCAGCAGTTTCCGGTACGGTTGCAGTGCTTCCGGCGGCCGTGGTTGCGCCGGCTTCTCTTCCAGCCACGCCCACGCCGCCCCGGCCTCATCCCGGTCGAAGAAGCGTATGCGGGTACGCACGAAGAGATTGGCCAGGGCGATCGCCGAGTGTTCCCAGGACCTGTCCCCCACGATGGCGATGCGCCGGAAATCCCGGTCGTGGGCCAGCCCGAAACGCAGATCGTCCCAGGCCGCCTGCGCCTCCCAGCCGTGGAAATCCTCCAGTTCGACATAGAGCGACAGTGGGCCGGACTCTCGGATCAGCCCTTCCAGCCGGGGCAGGAACTCGCGGTAATCCGCATCGGTCAGCCTGCCGCTGGCCCTGAAGGCAAGAATGTTTTTCCTGTTGACGGGCAGTATTTCAAACATCGTCGGACCTCCATGCATGCCGGGAAGCATCCGCGCACACGGGACGACGGATCTGGCCGGATTTGGCCTGATACTAGGCGCAAACGACGGGACGGTACAGTTCGGAGCGCCAGGATACGCGCTGATCGATCCGGCATTTGATCCAGGTCAACACCGGAGTATGACGTTCGCGAAATGCAGGCGGCCGGCCGGCGACCGGTTCCGGAGCAGGCGGCAGTGCGGCCTTCGGGTACGGACGGAGGACGGCGTGCCCCGCCGCCTCTGCGACCGCCGTGCGAGTTACGCCTGCCCGGTATTGATCTGCAGTCGCCGGTGGAAGTGATTGAGCAGGCGCAGGCGCAACTTGGACTGGCGGTGCTTGGTGGCGGCGGACAGGCGTTTCTGCGCAAGCTCGATGAAGATCTCCTGGCAGTTCCGCGTCTCCTTGCCACCTGCGTCCTGCCGCTCGACGAAGCTCCCGTCGGGCTGCATTTCCCATACGTGCTTCACGCTGGACAGTTGCGCGTCCAGGATCAGGCGCAGTTCCTGGCACAACCTCGGTTCCTCCACCGGTGCCACGACCTCCACACGACTCTGCAGGTTGCGCTTCATCAGGTCGGCGGAACCGATATAGTACTCCTCGCCTTCGTCACCGCCGTTGCGGAAATAGTAGATGCGCGAATGCTCCAGGAAACGGCCGATGACACTGATGACGGTGATGTTGTCACTCAGGCCCGGTACCTTCGGGCGCAGGCGGCAGCTGTCACGAATGACCAGGTCGACCTTGACGCCGGCCTGCGAGGCCAGGTACAGCGCCCGGGTGATGTCCTCGTCCTCGAGCGCGTTCAGCTTGAACTGGATAAGGCCGGGCGATTCCGGGGTATGCAGGGCAATCTCGCGCTCGATTTTCTCGAGCATTGCCTTTTTCAGCGTGTAGGGTGCCGTGAGGATCTTGCGGAAACGCGGTGGTGGTGAATAACCGGTCAGGTAGTTGAACTGCTCGGTCAGGTCCTGGGTGATGCCGTCGTCACAGGTCAGCATGCCCAGGTCACTGTACAGCCGGGCGGTGCCCGGATGGTAATTGCCGGTACCGATATGCGCATAGCGGCGCAGTCCGTTGTAGTCCTTGCGCACCACGAGAATGATCTTGCTGTGGGTCTTCAGCCCCA
>CAZMAK010000055.1:0-14300 GCA_964564245.1 uncultured Ectothiorhodospiraceae bacterium
GCTTCGCTTCGCTCGCAATGACGGGGATTGGTGAATTAATCAGAGGTTCCTTAGCTGTGGCTTATACAATCAATGCCATAACGAGAAAGAACGACCCTGATCAGAAGTTCAGCTTTTAATCCTGGACGGCTATTTCTACTGAAAGCAGGCGTTTGTGTTAAGGCATTAGATCGCATTCATGTATGTCCGGTCACGCTGGAAGAATCCCCCTCAGCGTGGACAGTTTTGCGAAGGAATCAGTGTTAGGGAAGCTCTGATAAATCAGAGCTTCCCTAGTGCATCTCGAAGCGCCGGGCATCCTTGCTGGCGTAATCGGCCACAGTGCCGTCAATGGCAGTTGTTGTTTTAATCTGCTGCACAACCTCGGCAAGACGAGCACCGGGGATGGCACAGGTCATTTCAGTATTCGGCATGCCAGTGCGTACGCGGCTTAACATACAGCCGATGCTGACTGCCACCTCTTGCTGCTCCTTCGCGATGGCAATGATGTGACATTGTGGTTTACCTTCGAAACGCATGCCGGGAAATGCATCCGAGATAGTCATTGCCTGTTTGGCGTTAATGCGCAAGAACACTACATCTGGCGCCTGATCGGCATCCTGTAATGGTCCGTAGGTCACATATCTGTATCGCTCCATAATCACCGGTATGGCTGGAAACATTTCAGGGGCTACCCATCCGGCACCGACCAACGCACCAACGTCTGACTTGTCACCTACCTCATCCAGTGACTTGAAACCGTGAGTTACGCTGCCAACGCTACAGTTAGCATGATCTTCCGCTACCGTACTGAAAGTTCGCCCTTCAGCCTTCATCCAGAAGACGCAACCGGCTGGCACACGACCTGTACGGCCATCGTCGGTGGCTGCCGGCATGTCGTCAGCAAATGGCTCAATGCCAGGCATGGCTTCCTGGCTGAAGTAAATGGCAAGCGGCGGATGCTGCAAACCCAGAGACTTTACAAGGTCTGCAGCCAGTTTCTGGTTGTCCTGTTCCGGCATTGGTTCGATCTCCTTGTTCTGACGATCTTTGTGAGTTCGGCCTGTCGTGCAGGCTGCGTGAATGTTCAATCATATCCCATCCCGGTGACTGATTGGCAGCCCGGCATGAGCGGGGTTTCTGTGTACAGGGAACTGCAACAAATGGTAATTCAGATTGCATAACGGGAACGGCAGGTTCTGCGGCGTAGCAGCCCTTTGCTTGCGACCCACGCAGGGCATGAGTTGGCCGGAACCGGAACTACAGTGCTTGCTGTTTTCCGGATTCCGGCCTGTGCCGGAATGACCGGAGTTGGCAGGATCCGGATATCCGGCTTCAACTGGCTCAGAGAATCCTGCCATCGCAGGAACGATACGACTGTCCGGGCAGAAAAATTGCTGCCCTGTCGTGCACAGACAGGTGCGGATTATTCCTTCAGCTGGATCCTGAGCTTGCCGTCGTGCACCTCGATGTTGTCCACACCGTCGGCGAATGCCTTCCAGAAGCCGGCATTGCCGAATTCCTGCACCAGGTCGATGTTCTTCATGTTACCGAGCCAGGCATTCGGGACCGGCACACCCATGATGCTGACGCCTTTCAGGATCACGATCGGCTTGCCGTTGCGGTAGGCGGTCTCCACGCCGGCACGCACCTTGATGACCTGATCGGCGAGGATCGGGAAGTCCGGGTCGACATGGACCAGCAGTTTGGCGCTGATCAGCCCTTCCGAGAGATCGATGGCCAGTTTCTTTGCCAGGTCGGTGTTCCTTGCCAGCAGGGCATTGAGTTCGCGCTCGGACAGCGTGATGCTGCGGTCCGCGCCGGCCTCGCTGTAGGCCTCGGGTTGCAGGGCTTCATCCGCGCCGGGCGCCGGCTGCCCGTGCGCACGGCCGCGTGTCTGCAGGCTGTCGAGGCGGTCGAGCTTGGTGTCCAGCACCTGTTCCTCCTTCTGCGACAGGTGCACCGGCCGGAACTCGGACGGGAACAGCCAGGTGGTAAAAATCCAGTACGACAGGGCGACGGTCACCAGCATGGTGAGCAGCACGATGAAGGCGATCTGCCAGCCGTTGCGTGGCGGCCGGGCGGCGACCGGTGCGGGGACTTCCGGTGTCGTTTCCATGGGCCAATAGTGGCGTAAATCCCGGGCAGGTACAACGCCTGCTGCGACCCGCAGAATTCACCTATAATGCAGACGATCCACAACAGGAGCACGGGTCATGCGCTGGAGAGGCGGCCGCAGGAGCAGCAACATCGAGGACCGGCGTGGGCAGCCCGTACGCGTGGGCGCCTTCAAGGGCGGGATCGGTACCATCGTCATGGTACTGGCACTGGGGTATTTCCTCGGCATCGATCCGGCTGCCCTGCTGCAAATGACCCAGGGCCTGGCACCCACGGAAACGGGTACACCCCACCAGCCGACCGCGGCAGAACAGGAACAGAAGGATTTCGTGTCGGTCGTGCTGGCCGATACCGAGGACACCTGGCACGAGATTTTCCGCCAGGCCGGCAAGCAGTACGAGGAACCGGAACTGGTGCTGTTCAGCGGTGCAGTACAGTCCGCGTGTGGCGGGGCCAGCGCCGCGATGGGGCCGTTCTACTGTCCATCCGACCGCAAGGTCTATCTCGACCTGGATTTCTTCAATGAGCTGAAACAGCGCTTTGGCGCGCCGGGCGATTTTGCACAGGCCTACGTCATTGCGCACGAGGTGGGCCACCATGTGCAGAACCTGCTTGGCACCAGCGAGCGGGTGCGCGCGGCACAGCAGGGACTGGATACGGCCGGTGCCAATGCACTGTCGGTGAAGCTGGAACTGCAGGCCGACTGTTTTGCCGGGGTGTGGGGGAACCATGCCGATCGCAGCCGGCAGATCCTGGAGCAGGGCGATATCGATGAGGCCCTGAACGCCGCAACGGCCATCGGTGACGATACCCTGCAGAAACAGGCGCAGGGCTACGTGGTGCCGGAATCCTTTACCCATGGCACCTCGCAACAGCGCAAGGAATGGTTCAGCCGCGGCATGCAGGGCGGCAGGATCAGTGACTGCGATACATTCAGGCAGGTGCATGCCGGTACATCCGGTGCAGGGTGACCCGGGCGGTTTGCAGGCCTGACGAGGTTGCCGTATCGTTTTCACCACGCAGCAGGCAGGAACACCCATGAAATTTCTTACCCTGGAGGGCGGCCAGCTCGGCGCACTCGTCGAACAGACCGTCATCGATATTCCGGCCGCTGCCCGGGCGTTGTCCGTGGTCTCACCGGCCGCCACGCTGGACGAACTGGTGGCAGCCGGCGACCAGGCTGCTCAACAGGTCTGGGCGCTGGCACAACAGGCCGGGGCGCAGGCGCTTGCCTCCCGTGCATTCGCCGAGGTCGTTCCGCAGGCGCCATTCCCGGTGCCGCGGCGCAACATCCTGTGCCTGGGCAAGAACTATCTCGAGCACGCGCGGGAAATCGGCAACAAGATGGATGTCTCGGCCGATGCACCGACCAGACCGATCATCTTCACCAAGGCGACCACGGCGGTGATCGCACCCGGGGCAGCGATCCCTGCGTGGCCGGAGCTGACCCGCAAGCTGGACTACGAGGCGGAACTGGCATTGATCATCGGGCGCGGCGGCCGGGATATTGCGCCGGAACAGGCGTGGGAACACGTGTTCGGCTATACCGCGATCAATGACATCTCCGCGCGGGATCTGCAGAAAGACCACGTGCAATGGTTCCGCGCCAAGAGCCTGGACGGATTTGCCCCGATGGGGCCGGTCGTGGTGCACCGCAGCGTGATGCCACCAGCGGCGGAGATCCGGATCCAGTGCATGGTCAACGGCGAGCTGCGCCAGAACGCGACCCTTGACCAGATGATCTTCGGCGTACCGGTAATCATTGCCGTGCTGTCGAGCGGCATGACGCTCCTGCCCGGTGACATCATCGCCACCGGGACACCGGCCGGGGTCGGCATGGGTTTCTCGCCACCCAGGTATCTCCACGCCGGCGACGAGGTGATAGTGGACATCACCGGGGTCGGGCCGTTGCGCAATCCCGTACGCTGACGATAACGCCCGGCAGGCCTGCCAGTGTCCGGCGGGGGCACCACCGGCCGGTCATGGCGTTGATCCGCGCGAGCTCGCGCAACCGGCCGGCAGGACGATTGCGCCGGACGGGATCGGTTCGTGGAATTGCATGAGTCCTCCGTCGTGGTTGCCTGCGATGACAGGTCAATCACCGGCCGGTTCCGATCCGGCCGGGCATCCGGTCACCGAATTCAAACAGCAACAGCCCGCACAGGATCGTCGCGGTCCCGAACCAGACCCGCGGGCTGACCGCTTCCCCGTTCAGCAGGTGCCCGATCAGCAGGGCCAGCACCGGCGTGACCAGTGTCAGCAGCGCCACGCGCGTGGTTTCCATGTGGTGCAGCACATGGTAGTACAGGGCAAAGCCGAGCACCGAACCGATTACACCAAGGTAGAGAATCGCCAGCACGGTACGCGGGGTCACCTGGGCCGGCAGCGTGGCACCGCTGAATGCGTACACAACCAGTAACAACGGGGCAGTCACGGCCAGGCTGCCGACCGTAGTGGCCAGCGCCGGGACATCCGCGTCGATGCGCTTGATCGCCACGGCACTCGCGGAATAGGCCGTGACCGAGACCAGCATGCCGAGGATACCGGTCATGGCGTGCGGGCCAAGGGACCGTGCCGTCACCAGCATCAGCGCAAGCCCGGCGATACCCAGCAGGATGCCGGATACGCGTGCAGGCGTGAGCGACTGCTCCGCGAGCATGAAGTGTGCCAGTACCCCGGTAATCATGGGGGCCAGCCCGAACAGCACCGAGATCCAGCCGGACGGGATGAAACGCGAGGCGTGGTACACCGACAGCATGGCGCTGAACAGGCCCAGCCCGGCGGCCAGATAGGTCAGCAGGGCCGCGCGGTCACGCGGCAGCCGGGTCTTCAGCAACAGCGCGACCAGCACCCCGGTGGCCAGCCCGAGCACCATGCGACTGGTGATGCCGAACAGGTAGCCTACACCATCGCCGCTCCACTGGATGGCAAGCGGCGTGGTGGCCCAGATCAGGATGACGCCCAGGTAGGCGGCCGGGACAGACATACAGTACCTCGTTGTGGTTCGTGTAAAACAAAAAGGCCGCAGGGTTTGCACCGTGCGGCCTCGTGGATCGGAATTTTGCCTGACCTAGTGTCTGGCTGCTTCCGCTGCGCCGCGTGCACGGAAGACCGGCTGCCATACCGGCAGTCGGCGTGCATGCATGCGGATGCAGTAATCGTGGTTCATGAGGCGAGTCTTCCAGAACGGACAGCAATCTGTCAACCGGTTTGTGCAGGGTCTTGCCGGACCGGGTGCGCGCAGGGGGGCCGCTGCCCCGTCGTCCGGTGCGTGGCGGGCTAGTTCGGTACCTTGACCAGGATCCGCAGTTTCACGATGTCGTTCATGCGCAGGGCGAACGAAAAGATGCCACTGTTGTTACGCTGGGTGAATTGCAGTGACTTGCTGGTGACGCCGGTGAGGCGGTATTCCTTTTCCTCGGCATTGCGCCGGGTGACCTTGGCCGTGGCACCGATGTATTTATGGGCATCTTCCACGGGAATCGTTCGAAAGACCAGCCGGGTGTGCTCCACCGGTACGGATGTCGTTTTCCGGTTCATGGGCGTGGCGTGTGGATTGTCCTTCGCTTCAGGCGTACCGGCCTCGGGCTGTGGCGTGGCTTCCTGTCCCGGTGCCTGTCGCGCAGCCTGGCGGTCGAGGATTTCCCGGGCGGATGCCAGCAGCCGGGGATCGCTGAAATCCATGCCGGACCTGTCCCTGAAGTAGGTGCTGGCCTTGAGGAAAGTTTCGGCATCCAGCACGGACAGCTGTTGTGTCTCGATGCCCTGCCGTACCTGGCTGCTGGTGCGCAGCAACTCCCACCCACCCCAGGTGCTGAACAGATACAGTGCCAGCCCGACGGAGGTACAGGTGGTGCCGAGATACAGCAGGAACGCCTTTTTCTCGGAGTCCCAGTACTTCAGGCCAAACAGTGCCGCGGAAACCGGTGACAGCAGCAGTACCCCGAGGCCCCAGCCGGCGCTCTTGCCGAAGGCGCGCACAACCAGCCAGATCAGGGCCAGCAGAGAGCCTGCGGCCAGAATCCGGGTGATCAGGGTCAAGAGATCCATAACGGTTTCCTGTGGACCTTCAAGTGCGTGGTACCGGTTACCTGCTTCGACAGGAAGCCATTGGTTCTTGATAATCCATATGTATTATCTTTCGGCTGCCGGACGGAACAGGAATGTGAAGCAGGTCACGGTTTTCCATTCCGATCCTGTGCTCTGACAACCTGTCAGTAATGCGGGGGCGGTGGCTCGCCACCACCGGGCAGGAGTGCCGACGACAGGCCCTTCAGCTGTGTCTCCAGCTGGCGGATCACGTCCGCCTGACGGGCCGTGAGCTGTTCCTGCTGCAGCAGGGTGCGGGTCATCTCGTCGAGTGCAGCCTCCAGGTGCATGATACGTACCTCGAGGTCTTCCATCCGTCGTTCCGTTTCCTGTGACATGGCGCCGGGTTACAGCCTGCAGGTGACCGCAGCAGAACCCTGCCGGGCCTTGTCCAGCGCGTCCTCGATGTGCTCGCCGCGCGCCAGCACCACGCCCATGCGCCGGTGGCCGGAAACCTCCGGCTTGCCGAACAGGCGCAGCTGCGTATCCGGACGGGCCAGTGCCGCTTCCAGGTTTTCGTAGCTCACCCGGTCGGAATGGCCCTCGACCAGGATGACGCTGGAGGCGGAGGGACCGTGCTGGCGGATGTTCGGGATCGGCAGACCGAGTATGGCACGTGCGTGCAATGCGAACTGTGACAGGTCCTGCGAGATCATGGTGACCATGCCGGTATCGTGCGGCCGCGGCGAGACCTCGCTGAACAGTACCGCGTCTCCCTGGACAAACAGCTCGACCCCGAAAATACCCCGCCCGCCCAGTGCCGCCGTAACCCGGCCGGCGATATCGCGGGCGCTGGCCAGCGCGGCGGCGCTCATTGCCTGGGGTTGCCAGGACTGGCGGTAGTCTCCGTCGACCTGGACATGGCCGATCGGCTCACAGAAGCTGGTGCCACCGGCGTGACGTACCGTCAGCTGGGTGATCTCGTAATCGAATTCGACGAACCCTTCCACGATCACCTTGCCGGCACCGCTGCGTCCGCCGGCCTGGGCGTATTCCCAGGCGCGGTCGATATCGTCCGGGGTTTTCACCGTGCTCTGTCCCTTGCCGGAAGAACTCATGATCGGCTTCACCACGCAGGGCAGGCCGATTTCCGCGATGGCTGCGTCGAATTCCTCGCGGCTCGCGGCGAAGCGGTAGGGCGAGGTGCGCAGGCCGAGTTCCTCGGCCGCCAGACGGCGGATCCCCTCACGGTTCATGGTCAGACGTGCGGCGCGCGCGGTGGGGATGACGGTATAACCCTCGGCTTCCAGCTCCACCAGCGTGTCGGTGGCAATGGCCTCGATCTCGGGCACGATGAAGTGCGGCCGTTCCTGCTCGATGACCGCCCGCAGGGCGGTGCCGTCCAGCATGGAGATCGTATGGCTACGGTGGGCAACCTGCATGGCCGGTGCATGCTCGTAGCGATCCACGACAATGACTTCCACCCCGAGCCGTTGCAGTTCAATCACCACTTCCTTGCCGAGTTCACCGCCGCCACAGAACAGTACGCGGGTTGCCGAGGGTGAGAGCGGGGTGCCGATGCGGGTCATGCCGGATTCCTGTCATCAGGGTGGAGAGGGAGTGCGGATGATACCAACCGGGTCACACCGCGCACAGCCGGCGCTGTCATGCCGGTCAGGGTGTTTAGCGTACGCAACTGCCCGGCTGATGCCCGCGCAGACCTGTGCCGGGACAGGGACATCGAGCGATCGTACCGGATATGTTATTATTGCCGGGTTGACAAGTGTTGGCCTTTCCGGTTCGGACAACCACACTGTTGACAGTCACATGACAGAATAATCAATTCATCTCCCGTGGGGCGGAGGGTAAGAATCATGATCAGCTACGAACATTTACACAATGAAAACCACAGCATAACCGAACTTTCCAATGTACTGCTTTATCTGTTCCGAGAGCGCACCATGTGTGACACGGAGACCTGTTGCGAGCTGTTTCATCGCTTTACCGACAAGGTCAGGGAACACATCGACATGGTGGACAGTAATCTGTACAGCCGCCTGCTGACCCATGATGACCATGAGATCCAGGCAGTGGCCAGAAACTTCATGTCCGGTTCCCTGGAAATCAAGAAGATCATGGCCACCTACCTGAAGGATTGGTGCCCGAAGAAAAAGGGTGAGACCATGAAGATCGGGGAATATGAACGTTTCCTGCAGGAGTCCGAGGAAATGTTCAACATGGTGCTGGAGCGGATCCAGGACGAAACCGAGAAGCTTTACCCGCTGGTACGCGAGCTCAGTGGCAACCTGAAAAAGGCAAGCTAGTATACATGTGTATCATCATATACTGATCGATGCTACACGCTGCTCAAGGAATTTGTCTCCGTAAAACGGACGATTCGGGACGGTAAAATCGGGGCCGGACTCCCACATCACCAGGGGAGGTAGCGATGTGTGAACTGGCAAGTCCGGCCCCTGTACCGACGTGACCAGTATCCATCTGTCGGGACACGCGTTACCGGGATGCGCGTCACGCTTCTGCAAGCCTGCCGGGGTATCCGGCCCCTCGTCCCCCTCCCGGCGCTGCCGTCACCCGGTCCGGGTGCCGTGGCGGGACAGTTTCATTTGGCACCGGGTACCTGCGGTTGCTTGCGGCGCTGGGCCTGGAATTCGTACCTGGTATCGCACAATCGCCTGATTCCACAAATCGCCACCCGCCGTAGCTACGTATCCACCGTCTTGGCGGGGTACTCGCACAGGTCATGGATGGTGCAGGAAGCACAACGCGGCTTGCGGGCTACGCAGGTATAGCGTCCGTGCAGGATCAGCCAGTGATGCGCGTCGTGACGGAATTCCTCCGGTACCACGCGCAGCAGCCGCTGTTCCACTTCGGCAACGTTTTTGCCCGGTGCGATGCCGGTGCGGTTGGCAACACGAAAGATGTGCGTGTCGACGGCGATGGTGGGCTGACCGAACGCGGTGTTCAGTACCACGTTGGCGGTCTTGCGTCCGACGCCGGGCAATGCCTCCAGCGCGGCGCGATCCTCCGGCACCCTGCCGCCGTGCTGTTCGACCAGGATAGCGCAGGTCCTGATGATGTTGGCCGCCTTGGTGTTGTACAGCCCGATGGTCTTCACGTATTCACGTAGCCCGGCCTCGCCCAGCCTGAGCATGGCGGCCGGTGTCTTCACCTTTCTGAACAGCGCGGCAGTGGCCTTGTTGACCCCGGTATCAGTGGCTTGCGCCGACAGGATCACCGCAACCAGCAACTGGAACGGGTTGCCGTAGTGGAGCTCGGTGGCCGGATGCGGGTTGGCGGCGCGCAACCGTTCGAAGATTGCGCGGCGTTTTGCGGCATTCACCTCAGCTGGCGCCGGCCGGCTGGGCGGCAGGTGTGGCAACGGCAGCCACCCGCCGTGCGCGGCGCGCATCGATCAGGTTCTTGCCGGCGATCAGGAAACCGAGTCCGAGAAAGGCGCCGGGTGGCAGGATGGCCAGCAGAAAGCCGCGATAGTGATCGATCACGGTGATGGTCCAGCCGCGTGCCGCTTCCCCGAACATCAGGTGGGCATGCGCCAGCAGCGTGCCCTGGCCGACCAGCTCGCGCATGCCGCCCAGCGCCACCAGCACCAGCGTGAAACCGATGCCGATGGCCAGGCCGTCGAGCAGGGCGCGGTCGGCGCTGTTGCGCGAGGCGAAGGCCTCGGCACGGCCGATGATCGAGCAGTTGGTCACGATCAGCGGGATAAAGATGCCGAGGATCTTGTACAACTCGTGCAGCCAGGCGTTCATGGCCAGCTCGATGACCGTCACGATGGAGGCAATCACCAGCACGAAGACCGGGATGCGTACTTCCGGGCGCACCAGCCTGCGGATCAGCGACACGGTCAGGTTCGAGCACATCAGTGTCAGCGTGGTGGCCAGGCCGAGGCCGAGGCCGTTCATCACGCTGGTGGTTACCGCCAGCAGCGGGCACAGCCCGAGCAGCTGTACCAGCCCGGTATTGTTGGTCCACAGGCCGTCGCTGAGGATCTTGCGGTAGCTTGGTTCGTTCATGGTTTCACCGGTGTCGCCGGGGTTGTAAACAACTGCTCGCGGTGTGCACGGTAGTATAGCAGGGCCGCGTGCACGGCCTTTACCACGGCGCGTGGGGAAATCGTGGCGCCGGTCAGCTGGTCGAAGACGCCGCCATCCTTGCGTACCGCCCAGCCCTTTGCCCCCGGATTGTCCAGGGAGCGTCCGTTGAACTGGAAGATCCAGTTCGAACGGTCTTCCTCGATGCCGTCACCCAGCCCCGGGGTCTCGTGCTGGGCCACCACGCGCACCCCGGCAAGGCTGCCGTCGTAACGGATGCCGACCAGCAGGTGTATGGGGCCGCTGTAACCCTCGGTGGCCACCACCGTCATGACCAGTGCGACCGGCTGGCCGGCGCGTCGTGCACGGTACACCCGTACCGGGTCGGGGCCCAGTTCGTCCGCGTGGAACTCGAACACATCGTCGAGCAGCGTGTTGTCATACCGGTCCGGCGGTACCAGCTTGCTGAGTTTGTCCAGCAGTGTGGCGCGTTCGTTGGCGGTGATACGTTCATGTGTACCCTGCCAGGTGCCGGCAACCATGGCGGTACCGAGTGCGGCAAACAGCAGCAGCACGCAGGCGGTGATGACGATCTGGCGGTAATTCACCGGGACGACCCGTGACCGAACACGCGCGGACGCGCGTACCGGTCGATGGTGGGCGCGGCGAGGTTCATCAACAGCACCGCGAACGCCACGCCGTCCGGATAGCCGCCCCAGGTGCGGATGATCCACACCAGGATGCCGGCGCCAAGACCGTACCAGAGCCGGCCACGCGGCGTGGTGCAGGCGGATACCGGGTCGGTGGCGATGAAGAAGGCGCCGAGCATGGCGGCACCGCTGAACAGGTGGAACAGCGGGGTGGCATAGCGTGCGGGATCGACCAGGTGGAATACGGTTGCCATTGCCGCCATGCCGGCCAGCATGGCAAGCGGAATCTGCCACTGGATCACCTTCACGCGCAGCAACCACAGGCCACCGATCAGGTAGCAGGCATTGATCCATTCCCAGCCGGCGCCGCCCAGATAGCCGAGCGGAACGCTGCCGGCCAGTTGCTGCAGGTTCTTGCCGAGGCCGATCTGCATGCGCATGCTGTCCAGGGTGGTGGCCGAGGTGATGGCGTCGACCGTTGTGCCGGCCGGAGGACCGCCGCCGAACACCATGGACAGCGTGGTGGCCAGGTCCGGTGCGTGACCGGCCTGCGGCCACAGCGTCAGTTCCAGCGGGAACGAGACCAGCAGCACCACGTAGCCGGCCATGGCCGGGTTGAACGGGTTGTAACCGAGGCCGCCGTAGAGCTGCTTGGCGATGATGATGGCAAACAGGCTGCCGGTCACCGCGACCCACCATGGCGCCAGCGGTGGCAGCGCCAGTGCCAGCAACACGCCGGTCAGCAATGCACTCCCGTCGAGCAGGGTCGTGAGCACGGGCCGGTGACGCAGTTGCAGCATGCCGGCCTCCGCGACCATGGCGGCAGCGCCGGCCAGGACCAGGTTGACCGGCACGCCCCAGCCGAACAGCCAGGTCATGCAGGCGATGCCGGGCAGCAGCGCAAGCAGCACGTACCGCATCATCACGTGGACACTGTTCTCCACCGGCAGGTGCGGTGAGCTGAAACGGTGGAATTCCATTACGTGTCATCCCCGTGGGTGGACCGGTTGCGGCGGCGCCGGTCCGCCTCCTCGATCTGGCGCAGCTGGTCCGGAGTCAGGTTGTCGGTGTTGCGTGGTGTGGTGCCGGATTGCTCCTTCTTCTGCCGGACGCGTTCCAGCGCGGCCTGGATGGCTGCCTGGCGTGCGGCGTCACCGGCGTCCTTGCCGGTCACTGCCCGTTTCTTTTTCGCAAGCTGTTCGGCGCGCTCCTGCTTGATGCGCTGCAGCCGTGCCAGCCGCGCCTCGTGCCTTGTACGTGCGATGTCGGCGGCACGTTTCTGTTTTTCCTGTGACCAGATCTCGGTCTTGGCGTGCCGGTAGTACTGTACCAGCGGGATGTGGCTGGGGCAGACATGCGCACAGCAACCGCATTCGATGCAGTCGAACAGTCCGAACTCCTGTGCCGCGTCGTAGCTGGCTGCGCGCGTGTACCAGTACAGCTGTTGCGGCAGCAGTTCGGCCGGGCATACCTCGGTACATTTGCCGCAGCGGATGCAGGGCTGTGGCGGTGGCGGTGCCGGCATGCTGCGCGCGGTGACCGCCAGCACGCAATTCGTGGTCTTGATCACCGGCACCTCATCGGTGTTCACCGTGTAGCCCATCATCGGGCCGCCGATCAGCAGGCGTTCGATCCGGTCGGCGTACCCCCCGGCGGCCTCGATGAGATGGCGGACCGGTGTTCCGATCAGGACCTCCAGGTTGCAGGAGGAACGGACACCGTCGCCGGTCACCGTGACGATACGTGAGCACAGCGGCTCTGCGCGGGAGACGGCGGCACAGGCCGCGGCAGCGGTGCCGACGTTCTGGACGACGATCCCGATGTCCGCCGGAAAGCCCTGGCTGGGCACCTCGCGACCGGTCAGTACCCTGATCAGCTGGCGCTCGCCGCCGGTCGGGTAGATGGCCGGGACATTGACCACGCGGATGTCCTGCTCGTCCAGCTGCTGCAGCGCGTCACGCAGGGCCTGCTCCGCCTCCGGCATGTTGTCCTCGACGGCGATCACGCAGGCGGCCGGTTGCACGATGTGGCGCAGGATGCGTACTCCTTCGATGACGTCCACGGCGCGCTCGCGCATCAGGCCGTCGTCGCAGGCAATGCACGGTTCGCACTCGACGCCGTTGATCAGCAGCAGTTCGATGGGTTGTTTGTGTTCCAGCTTGACGGCGGTCGGGAAGCCGGCGCCACCCAGTCCGACGATGCCGGCGGCGCGCAGCTGCTCCAGCAGATTCTCCGGCTCCAGCTGGCGGAAATCAGGAATCGCCGTGCTGTCCCCGAGAGCCTGGTCGACACCATCGGTTTCAATGACCACGCACAGCGCCGGCAGGCCGGACGGATGCGGCACCGGGCGCGGCTCGATGGCGATCACCGTGCCCGAACTGGAGGCATGCACCGGCGCGCTGACCTTGCCCACGGCCTCGGCGATGCATTGCCCGTGCAGCACCCGCTCGCCGACCGTGACCAGGCAGCGTGCCGGTTCACCGATGTGCTGGGACAGCGGCAGGATGAGCCGGGCGGGGATGCCGGCGTGCCGGACCGGCCGGGCGGCGGCTACCTCCGGACACACCTCCAGCCGCAGGCCGCCGTGGAAATGGAAACGCTGCGTGAATGAGAGGTCCAGCGGTGCCCGTTGCGCCTCAGCCATGTGCGGACTCCGCCGGCAACGGCCACGACCAGTCGCGCAATGTGGTCTTCACCGGCACGATGTGGATGCACTCCACCGGGCAGGGCGGGATGCACAGGTTGCAGCCGGTGCACTCGCTGGTGATCACGGTGTGCATGTGTTTCGGCGCGCCGAGTATGGCGTCGACCGGGCAGGCCTGGATACACAATGTACAGCCGATGCACACCTGTTCATCGATGCGGACCACGGTCTTTTCCTTGTGCTGGCCGTGTTCCGGGTTGAGCGGCTTCGGGTCCACGCCCAGCAGGTTGGCCAGGTTCTGGATGGTAACCTCGCCGCCGGGCGGGCACTGGTTGATGTCGGCCTCGCCGGCGGCGATCGCCTCGGCGTAGGGCCGGCAACCGGCGTAGGTGCATTGTCCGCACTGGGTTTGCGGGAGCAGCGCGTCGACCTGGTCGACCACCGGGTCACTGTCGACGTGGAAACGGATCGCGGCATAGCCCAGGATCAGGCCGATGACGGCCGACAGTACGCCCAGTGCGATGATGGCGGTCAGCATGAGGCCTGCACGCGGTAGCCGCTAGCCCTTGATCAGGCCGGAGAAGCCCATGAAGGCGAGTGACATCAGCCCGGCCGTCACCAGCGCAATGGCCGAGCCGCGGAACGGTTCCGGCACGTCGGCGGCCGTGACGCGTTCGCGGATCGAGGAGAACAGGACCAGTACCAGGGAGAAACCGAGCGCGGCGCCGAACCCGTATACCGCTGACTCGATGAAGTTGAACTTCTGTTGTACGTTCAGCAACGCCACGCCGAGCACGGCGCAGTTGG
>CAZMAK010000056.1:0-14178 GCA_964564245.1 uncultured Ectothiorhodospiraceae bacterium
TATCATCTCTTTTCTCTCAAGTTTAAAGAAATGACACAGAATTCTGAACACTACCTTTCCCTTGCCGCTGGTGCTTGCAGTTAGCGCCGGTGAAGGTAGTAGTTCGGTTCTTCCAGGATGCTGTTGCCCAGCAGCGTGTATTCATCCGCCTGCCAGTCGCGCAGGTGCAGGACCGACGTCGATACGTTCGACCGGCCATTGCCGATGAAATGCGCGCAGCGTGCCGCAAGGTAGACGTCCATGATCACTTCCCTGGCGATCTGTTCCCTGCTCGCGTGGGCCATGAAATGCACGCCCGTGTCGTCACGGGAGCGTGTGCATTCCGTGTATACCAGGCGGTCCCCATGGAGTTCCCTGTATTCGTCGAGTACCGACACGCTGTCGGTGATGAGGAAGAGACCTGCATCGGCGTGCCTTGAAAAATACTCTTCAATCGCGCTGTTGCAGGCTCGGTTGATATTCTCGAGCACAGGCCGGTCCACTTCGATAATCTTGTCACTGCCGCGCACATGCACGGCGAGCATGTTTCTGTCCTGGAAGTGCCTGTGTGCGAAGGCCTCGATGCCGGCGGCCAGGTCGGGTTTCAGTTTCAGGTACTTCGCAACGAGAATGCGATACAGATCCTGTACCTCCTTGCCGTACAGCGCGTGACCCGGCGGGATCCATGGCACGAGATCACGGACCAGCGTGTGGAAATCGCTGACGACGACATCTTCGCTACGGCCCAGCAGATAAAGGCCGGCCATGCGTGAATACTGTCCCTCCCACTTGTCGACTTCCGCCTTGTCCAGGTTGTTCCATGTCCATTTGGGGGGGTAGAAGCTCAGCCGGGAGGAACGCAGCGCCTCGATTCCGCAATCAGACACCGGTTCGAAATAGCATTCGAATGCGTTGGCCGTGCCACTGTCCCTGAACAGGCTGTTCTCTCCCCAGTACACGAGCGGAATGCGACCGGTGATCTCGGCCAGCAGCAACTGGCCGAGCACATGATCGATATCGGACCAGAATCCGAAGCCCCACGCCTTGATGAGCAGAAACCGCGGCCGCCCGGGGTCCGCTGCCGGTTTGGCGTCCGCCGCGGCCCTGGCCTGCGGCAGCATTTCAGCGGCCAGCCGGTTGCCCGGTTCCAGCCTCAAACCGGTTTCCAGATAGTTAACCGAGAAATCATACAGCTGTAACTTGTAGGCGATCAGGCCAAGCAACACGAAGGCGGCGGCATCGGTGCTGAATTCGCGGATGATCTGCCGGCAGATCAACTCGGAAAGGGCGAGGTTGTTCTGCTTGAGGGTGTATGTAGCCGCCTGCAGGAGGCCGGCCAGCCTGTCGTTCGAGTGCGGCAACGGTATGGATTCCTGTCAGGTGAACCGGGCGTTGCCCTTTCCCGTGAGCCGCTGCATGGCGGCGGGCAATCCGTGTGCACGATCCGAACGGGGAGGGCCGAAAAGCGCGGACATCGTGAGGCAGGCCGGAATGCACCGGCGCACGGCTTCCCGAACCCCGTGCGGATGCTGCCGCCGATACCTGCCGTTGGTCTTCATCATTACCTGAAGTGATTGTATCTGATAAGCATGGCGGGATTCATGAAGATTCTGCCGCCCCTGGCAAGTATCGCGGCATGTAACGATACGTGTTCGCAATCCTCGGAGGTTTCATCGTGTCTGAGCCCGGACAGCACGGCCTTCCTGTAGATGCACAGCCCGCCGAACGCCGAGAGCACCGGGAAAGGTGGCAGGGTTGGCGGGTAAATCCGGTGATACCGGTCAGTATTGATTAGCGGCCAGTAGTTCTCGATCGGGCCGTATTTTTCGGAGCGGTAGGGTTCGTTCAGTTCCGGTGTGCGGAACGCGAATGCATCCCACATGTGGCCCATCCGGGTAAAGATGCCGTTTGCGGCCATTACGTCCCAACCGCTGTACATGAAGCTGTTGACTACGCTTTCGCGAGGCCAGCCGTAGGCCATGTCAAAATCGACGATGATCACATGGGTGTAGCCATCATACTCAGGCCTGTCGATTTCCTGCAGATATCGGTTGCGGCAATAGGCCATAAACTGCAGGCTGGGCCGCTTTTCAATGTTGTGCACCTCACAGATCAGTTTCACGTTGCTGGCATGGCCGTCCCGCCAGGCGCTCAGCAGTTCCCTGGTTTCATCCGTTGAATCGTTCTCGAAGACGACGGCTGCGTAATTGCCGAACAGGCTGCCCGTCTCATCGATAGAGCGCAGGACGGCCGGTATATCACTGGCGTTGTCTCTGGTGATGCCGCAGAATATGGCACTGTACTGTTTCAGCATGGCGTACTTGGGCGGTACTCATTCAGTATCGTTAAACGGACATCTCGTATGCGTGCACTGCCTCGAACAGGTCGCTATCGGCTTCGGTAAACGCACAGACGTCGAAGTAATACACCGCCCAGCCGTGCTTTCTGTTTGAACGCAGGTATGCATTCAGTTCGGCGAAGCGTTCCGGTTCCCGAACGGTCACAAGATAGTTGCCGTAATTGTCGTAGACCAGGTAGCGTGTATACCCCGCCTCAAAGAGCCCGGCGATTGCCTGCAAGGCCTCTGATTCGGCGCCGGGCCTGAATTTCGTGTCGTATTCGAAATACAGAACGGGTTTGATTGTCCGCAACGGGGAAATCGAACCGGTCAGTATCTCGAAGTCCAGTCCGTCCGTATCGATCTTCAGCAGTCTCGAATCGGCAAATGCCGGGTGTGCATCAAGGATGGTTTCCAGACTTTTCATCGGTATCGAGGATTCCGCCGCCCCGGTGAGTGGCGGGCCGGTCAGTGTCGCCGTGCCGCGCTGCTCGTCGACTTGCCCCGGCTGCACAAAATCACCGTCCTTGCCGATGAAGGCTGCCTCGATCTCGATATGTCCGCCGATGCGGGCCGCGTTGAATTTCAGCGCCTTGAGAAACCCCGGATTGCCTTCTATGCAAAGCACGGGGACAGGGGCGTATTTGTTGATGAGTGCAGCCGTATCCCCGATGTTTGCGCCGATGTCGATGGCGGAGAAGTCGGGATATTTCTGCCGCATCAGCCGCACGATTTCGCCAAGCGCAATATCATACCGGTGCCAGCGCGCCTGGTACTGATCCAGCATGTGCCCGGGCGGCAGGATGATGGTATGCGCTCCGATACGGTATGGGCGTGCTTGCTGGTTCATTTCCGGCCCGTCATGCCGACCCGTATTCGGCCTGTAGTTTTCTGAATTTCCCGGCGCAGTACTCGTAAATCAGGTAGTCCAGTTCGTTCTCCTGCCGGAAGCGGTTGAGGCTCTCGGCGGAAAGCCCGGCGATATCGGCATCCGCGTTTGCCGTGGTCCTGTTTTCCCAGGGCAGTTCCTGCCGGGGTCTCCCTGTCATGCGCGCCAGCAGGTCGAGGGAGGCCTGGCCTTCCTCAAGCAACCCGATGAAGAAATACCTGTCGATGATCTCCCGGTAGTTGTCCGGTGTCGCATAGAACCGGTCCGCGATGTAGTTGGGGCGGGTGAACAGGTGATCCTCCAGATCCCTCGCATTGCACACGTTGTTCCTCAGCTCGTAGCGGTACAGGGACATTTTGACCTGCAGGGGATCCCGCACGAATGTGATCACGCGGTACCGGTCGGAAGTGAACACCTCGGGATAGCGCTGATAAAGGTAATTGCCCTCGACCTCGTAATGTCCGCAGAGACAGTGGAAAGGCTGCAGGGCGGAAATATTCTTCCTTTCCGGGTAATACCCGGTCCAGCCTGATCCGTAATCCCCGACAATGACGAACCAGCTGGACAGCGCGGCCTGCAGGCTCGTTCCCCCGCATTTGGGGATATGGTGAAAGACATATACGTGGTCGTCGTGGCCGCTGCCCCTGTGCCTGTCGATGATGGCGGCGAGCGAGACGGCCTCGGCGTTTCCGGGCTCCAGGCGCAGTGCATGTTCGCAGAGCAGGGCGGCCTCGTCCGGTTCCCCCAGTGCCAGCAGGGTCGCGGCGAGCGTGATACAGGCCTGGAAGAAATCCGGCTTCAGGCGGATGGCCGTGCGGATCGGTGCGACGGCTTCCCGATGCCGGCCCATCTGGGACAGGGCGATGCCCATGCCGAAATGGGCCTCGGCATGGGCCGGGTTGAGGCGCACGGCCTCGAGTTGGTGCCCAAGCGCTTCCTGCAGCCTGCCCAGCCTGAGCAGGGAGCTGCCAAGTCCGAAATGGGCCTGCACGAGGTCCGGTCGCCGCTGCAGCGCCCGCTGGAAGTACTCGACGGATTCCGCCCACCGGTCGAGCTGGTGCAGGGCAAGGCCGAGGCCGATCAGGGCCGACGGCAAATCCGGGTCCACTGCCAGGGCCTGCCGGAATGCATCGGCCGCCGCTTCGTGCCGCGCGCGTGCGGCCCGGCTGCGCCCGAGCATGGTCCAGGCCTGGGTGGAGTGCGGCTCCTGGTGCAGCACCTCGCGGCATTGCTCCGCGGCCGTTTCCGACTGCCCGAGCTGCAGCAGGGCGCGCGCCAGGTTGAGACGTGTGGTCGTCGCCTGCGGGTGCAGTGCCAGGGCCTGGCGGAAGCAGTCGGCCGCCTCCCGGTGGCGGCCGGCCATGCCGTGAATCGCGCCCGCCATGTGCCAGGCCTCTGCCAGGGTGGGGTCGAGGGCGAGTGCCCGCTCCAGGTTGCGCAGGACGTCGTCCGCCTCTTGTCCCTGCTGTTGCAGACGCCGTGCGCTTTCCAGCAGCGTCCGGTATTCTTCTTCCTGCATCGGGTCGTCCACCGTTTCAGTTCCCGGTCCGGCCCGCCAGGAGAACCGATCCGTGCACGCAGACTGCGCCGCCGCAGTAACACCCCGCGGGTGGCTGTTTGCAAACCGTGTCATTCGCCTTCTGGTTCTGTGCGACGGGCAGGTGTTGTGCCGTGCCGCAAACCGGCTTTCCCTGCGCGCCTGAGGGAAGCATAAACCACCTGATTTCTTCAAATCCAGCGAAAACGGCCGGATTACGCGTCTTCAGCCGGCAGTCCTGACGCACCGGATTTCCGCGCCGGTTGCCGGTTCGGGCCTCGGGGAACACGGTTTCCTTTCCTCGCTCATCCTGCACGGTGCCGACAAGCGGGCCAGGGTGGATGGTGCATCCGGCATGCGGAACGGGTTCAAAGCCGGATGTTTGTAATATACTGTCGCCAAAGCGCTGCCCATCCGCAAACGATGCCCATGAATCCCAACCAGCTCCTGTATTTTCAGAACCTCTTCTATGAGGAACAGAAACTGCTTATGGCAAAATTGCTGGTGGATTCCGTCAGGGCCAGGGGGGCGGCAGAGTCACTGCTGGATGTGGAATTCAAGGTATTTTCCCAATGGGGAGATGACGGGATCATTCAGTGGCTGATCCACAATGTGGATATCAGGCACAGGACGTTCATCGAATTCGGCGTGCAGAACTACCGGGAATCCAACACGCGTTTTCTGATGATGAACGACAACTGGTCCGGCCTGGTCATGGACAGCTCGGAGAACTTCATCCGCGACATCAGGCGCTCCGAGTACTACTACAAGTATGACCTTGAAGCAGTTGCCGCATTCGTGGACGCAGGGAATGTCAACGAGTTGATTTCTGCCAGGGGATTTGACCGCGAGGTTGGCCTGCTTCATATCGACATCGATGGTAACGACTACTGGATATGGGATGCGATCGATGTGATAGAACCGGTCATCGTCATCATGGAATACAATGCGCTGTTCGGCTGCGAGCGGGCCATTTCGATCCCCTATGACAAGGCGTTTGACCGTTTCAAGGCGCACTACAGCGGCCTGTATTTCGGGGCGTCGCTGCCCGCTTTCGACCAGCTGGCGAAGCGCAGGCAGTATGCCTTCGTCGGTTGCAACAGCGCAGGTAACAACGCGTACTACGTGAAGCGTGACAGGCTGAACGGCATCGTCAGGGAAGTCGGGTTGGCCGAAGGATTCGTCAGGTCCAGGTTCCGGCAGGCAAGGGATGAACAGGGCCAGCTGGTCTGTATCAACGGCAGGCAGGATGACGATGTCATCAAGGGCCTGCCGGTCGTGAACGTGCTGGACGGAAGGCCGGAGACGATCGGGTGAAGCAGGTTCCCGCCGCTACTACAGCCTGCACACGTACTTAATTATGACCGGGTTGCAGCCTGGTTCAGGCTGCAGGGATGAGCAGGGATCTACATCAGGCACCGCAAGCGTATGCAGCGTTTATTTATCTTGACACCCTGCCTCAATGTAATCCGCTACATTGACGACACCATTCTGAGTGTCGTCGGGCAGGTCGGGAACTTCGCGATTCGCTACCACGTGCAGGATGGCGGCTCCACGGATGGCACCGTCGAAAGGCTGGAGTACTGGTCACGACAGCTGCAATCGGCTGCCTGCCCGGGAATCTGCCGGGACCTCGAGTTTAGCTACAGCACCGGGCCGGACGAGGGAATCTACGACGCGATCAACAGGGGGTTCGGGGCTCACGAACGGGACATGACCGACAATACCATGATGACGTGGATCAACGCAGGGGACAGGATCGAACAGGGAGCGCTGCAGACGGTGACCACGATACGCCGCATGCATTCCCAGATACCGTGGATCTCCGGCGGGCTGGCACAGATCAACGATGAGGGGTCGCTGGTACGCTATTCGCCGGGTGGCACCTCGGTGTCTCAGCGGGCGCTGGTCGCGGGCCTGTACGAGGGGCGCCGCCTGGGTTTTCTGCAGCAGGAAGGGATGTTCTGGTCGTATTCGCTGTGGAAGTCCGCTGGCGGCGGAATCATGCCCGGTCTCAGGCTGGCCGGGGATTTCCAGCTCTGGCGCCAGTTTGCACGGCATACGCCCTGTTTTCGGGTGCATACCGTCACCGGTGCGTTCCGTCTTCATGCCGACGGATTGTCGAGGGATTTCGAGGCGTACAACAATGAGATTGACGCCCTGCTATCCGGGGCAGCGGGGCAGGCGAGGGATGACACGCAGCGCGAGCTGGCTGCCTTGCACCGGTCCGGTGACCGGCAGGGCATGATCAAGGCGGGGTTCAACGGCCCGGTGGTCGTCTGGAACGGGGAAACGTCCGCCTGGGATGTTATGGGATCGGCCATCGATCCAGCCAATATCGTCACTGGCTGGTGAGCCGGTCAGGGCGAATCCCTGCATTCCATCGCCGCTGATTCAGGATGCCGGGACGCAACGGGGAAGGCGAATTGAATCCGCAGACACTCAAGGCGCGTGCCAGTGTGCATCTCCAGCGCAAGGAACTCAGGCAGGCCGGCGAGTTATACAACGAGGTAATCCGCGGCGACCCGAACGATATCGAGGCGCTGCTGGCGCTTGCCGCCATCCACGGCATGTCGCGCCAGTATGCCAGTGCGGAATCGTGCTGCAGGCGCCTGCTGCACATCAATCCACGACTGCCCGGTGCGTGGCTCAATCTGGGCAGTGCCCAGTCCGCGCAGGGGGATTACGCCGGTGCGGCCGACAGCTACCGCAAGGTCATCGACCTGCAGCCGGATTCGCTCGTCGCCTGGCAATGCCTGGGCAATATGCTGCGCAAGCTGAATTCTCACATGGAGGCGGTGCAGGTATTCAGACGGGCACTCGCACTGCAAGCCAGGAATTTCGGTGTCCTCTACGACCTGGGTAACACCTACAAGGCTTGCGGTGAAATCGACAAGGCCATTCGCTGCTTCAGGGAAGCAATGCGAATTGAACCCGATAACCTGCAGGCGCATGCGAATCTCATGGCCTGCATGCTGTACGACGGGACGACAGACCGGTTCGCACTGTTCAGGGAGCAGACCGAATGGGGCAGGAAAATGGAACGGGGCCGGCCGGCCCGCGTGCGTTACCCCAACAGGCCGCTGAGCGGGCGCCGGCTCCGCGTGGGCTACTGCTCCCCTGATTTCCGGAATCACTCGGTTGCCTATTTTTTCGAACCCCTGCTGGCGGCACATGACCGTAACCGGTTCGAGACGATCTGCTATTCCCAGGTGGAACACCCCGACGAGACCACGCAAAGACTCCGGTCCCTTTCCTGCCGCTGGCGCGATACCTGTGGCATGAGTGATGACGACCTGTACGCCACGATCAGGTCGGATGAGGTGGATATCCTGGTGGACCTGGCCGGGCTCACCTTTGGCAACCGGCTGGAGGTCTTCGTGCGCAGGCCCGCACCGGTGCAGATCAACTATCTCGGCTATGCATCGAGTACCGGCCTGACCTCGATACAATACCGTTTCACCGACGCATGGGCCGATCCGCCGGGCGAGTCCGATGATCTGCATACGGAACAGCTGATACGCCTGCCGCACGGGTTCCTGTGCTACCGCCCGCCTGACGATGCTCCCCCCGTCGCCCCGCTGCCGGCGCTGGAGAATGATTTTATTACCTTCGGCTCCTTCAATAACCTCGCGAAGCTGTCGCCTGCAGCCATCGGGCTCTGGTCTGACCTGTTGCATGCCGTGCCGGGGTCAAGGCTTGTCTGCAAGGCGGAGAGGCTTGGTGATGATTCAATCCGTCAACGTTACCAGGACCTGTTCGAGGCACACGCCATCGCCGCAGACAGGCTCGACTTGATGGGCCAGGTGGATTCCACGGCTGCACATCTCGGTCTGTACGGGCGGGTTGATATCGGTCTCGATACATTCCCCTACAACGGGACGACGACGACCTGTGAGGCGCTCTGGATGGGTGTCCCGGTTGTTTCGCTGCAGGGCGACAGCCACGTGTCGCGTGTCGGCGTCAGCCTGTTGCAGCAGGTGGGCCTGCAGGAACTGATTGTGTCTGACCGTGAAGAGTATCTTGCAAAGCTGATCGATCTGGCCAGTGATCCCGCTCGCCTTGCCGTGCTCCGGTCGACCCTGCGCGCTCGTCTTGAACAGTCGTCGCTGTGCGATGCCGCTTCCCTTGCGCGGGATGTTGAGGCTGCCTACCTGAGGCTGTGGATGCGCTGGAACGAGCACGCATGTCGAACAGTGTAATGGCGCTTGGTCACGGACGGGTAGGAGATTTCCGGCGAGGTTTGTAGGATATTTCATATACTGTTGATATATACAGTTTATGTGGAGGTTTGATGGGTTGCGGTTTTGTGCTTGATCGGGTATAGGACTCCTCTGGTAAAGTATAAAAGCGCCATAGAGAACGGTAATGGTGGGAGTGATGGCAATGGTTTCTGATAGTTGTCAGAACGTTAGCAAAGAAATGCAGAAATTGGAGCTTGAGCAGGCATTTATGCGATTAATTCTCGTGGTGTCTGCAGTTGTATATGGGGTAATTATTATTTCAATAGTAGGAGCATCTGAAATAAAGAATGCTGGTTCTATTGTGGTACTTGGCTATTCCTATATAGCCATTTCATGCATTGGCATTCTACAGGTTTATTTCTGGCCCATAGGTAGTAAACGGCGACACACCATTTATATGGTGTTGGATGTGCTGGTAACCAGCATTGTCATGCACAATTTCGGTAAATTTGGAATACCTTACTTTGTGCTGTATTCGTGGTTAACGGTAGGTAATGGTTTCCGGTATGGATATACTGAATTGATATTCTGTTCCGGGATTTCACTTATAGGATTTATTTTTGTATTTCTGACCACGCCGTTCTGGAGGAATGAGTATCTTATTTCCGTTACCTGTGTGATGCTCCTGTCAGTAATACCGATCTATGTCGCAGTAATGTTAAGGCGACTGCAGTCGGCCAAGGTCCGCTTAGAACAAGCCAGCCAGGAAAAATCCCGTTTTATCGCCAATGTCAGTCATGAAATCCGTACACCGTTAAATGTCATCGTTGGCCTGGGCAGTATGATGGATAAAGTGAGTGCTGATGAACAGCGCGAGATGATGATGCGGGTCAAGGAAGCGTCCGGCACTCTCATGGATCTGGTGGAAGGCGTGCTCGACATGTCGCGTATTGAACGCGGGGATGTCGAAATCCGGCACGAGTCTTTCGATTTGCCGCAGCTGCTTGCCTCTGTTGAAGGGATATTTTCACTGCAGGCCGACAAGAAAGGACTGCAGCTCAGGTCCAGGATTGACAGCGCCCTGCCCGAGAATGTGGTTGGTGACCAGCAACGACTGCGCCAGGTGCTGATAAATCTGATCGGTAATGCCGTCAAGTTTACCGAGAAAGGAAGCGTTGAGACGCGGGTGACCCGTGTGCGTAAGGAGACAGGTGGAGAGGATATCTGCTTCGAGGTCATCGACACCGGCCCCGGGATGACCGGTGAATTCCTGTCGCATATCTTCGACCGGTTCCGACAGGAAAACAGCACCATCGCACGCCGTTTTGGTGGTACGGGTCTGGGTACGTCGATATCACACAATCTGGTGGAGTTGATGGGAGGCAGGATGGGGGTGCAAAGCGTTTACGGGCAGGGCAGCCGGTTCTGGTTTACCCATCCGCTCGTTCCTGCCGACGCTGCGGAGCACAGTGTGCGCGGGTCGGATGTGACCGGCCCTGCGGTCGAGCATATACCCGGAAAGCGCGGCAGGGTGCTGGTGGTGGAAGATAATGAAATCAATTGCTATGTGTACCAGACCATGCTCGGTTACCTTGGTGTGGAGGCAGACATTGCCGGTAGCGGTGCGATTGCACTGGAGAAACTGGCAAGGGAGCGTTACGACATGCTGGTGTTCGATATGCAGATCCCGGGCATGTCCGGCGCGGAGACAATCGCCCGCTATAACGGGACGGTCCCCCCCGCAGAGCGTCCACCGATCATCGTGATCACTGCGGATGCGACCACCGAGATTGAGCGCACGTGCCGGCAACTGGGTGTACAGAGCCTGCTGGCAAAGCCGGTCTCGATCGAGAGGATCAGGGAACTGGTTCAGCGCTGTATGGTGGTGCAGGACCGCAAATGCGTTGCGCAGGGCTGATCTGCATGCCCCGGGACCGGTTTCCTTCATCAACACCTGATTGTTCCCTGTATACACACCGGGGACTCCGTATATAATCCAGCGCTTTGAGATGAAGCGCTGCACATCATGACCGTCAAGACCCGTTTTGCACCCAGTCCTACCGGCTATCTCCACGTGGGCGGTGCCCGCACGGCACTGTTTTCGTGGCTGCATGCCCGCAGGCATGGCGGCCGGTTCGTATTGCGTATCGAGGATACTGACCCGGAGAGGTCCACCCAGGAATCGATCAACGCCATTCTCGAGGGCATGACCTGGCTGGGGCTGGAATATGATGAGGGCCCGTTCTATCAGACCCGCCGGTTCGATCGTTACAACGAAGTGATCGAGCAGTTGCTCGGGCAGGGTCTGGCCTACCGCTGCACCTGTTCCAGGGAACGCCTGGACAATCTGCGCGAGGAACAGATGCGGCAAAAACTCAAGCCCCGCTATGACGGTCACTGCCGCAGCAGGAACCTGTCGGCAGATGAGCCGCATGTGGTGCGGTTCTGTAACCCGCCCGACGGGTCGGTCGTCGTGGATGACCAGGTGAGGGGCAGGGTGGTGTTCCACAATCATGAGCTGGACGACCTGATTATTCGCCGCACCGATGGTTCTCCGACCTACAATTTTACCGTGGTGGTTGATGACCTGGACATGGAAATCACCCACGTTATTCGGGGCGATGACCACCTGAACAACACCCCGCGCCAGATCAATATTCTCAACGCGCTGGGCGTCACACCACCGGTATACGCGCACCTGCCGATGATCCTGGGCGATGACGGGGCGCGGCTTTCCAAGCGTCATGGCGCGGTCAGCGTGATGGAGTACCGCAATCAGGGCATATTGCCGGAGGCATTACTGAACTATCTGGTCAGACTGGGCTGGTCACATGGCGACCAGGAGGTATTCAGCCTGGACGAGATGGTGGAGCTGTTTGACATCCACCAGGTCAATCAGTCGGCGTCCTCGTTTAACACTGAAAAACTGCTCTGGCTGAACCAGCACTACATCAAGCAGGCGGATCCGCAACACATCGCACGCCTGCTCAGCGTACACCTCGGTGAATACGGTATTGATCCTGCCACGGGACCTGACCTGGTGGAAGTCGTCAGGGCCCAGCAGGAACGTGCATCCACACTGGCCGAAATGGCGCGGATCAGCACATTCTTCTATCAGGACTACGATGAGATCGACGTCGATGCCGCCGGCAAGCACCTCAGACCGGACGCCCTGGAGCCGCTGCTGCAGTTGCGCAATGCCCTGGTGGACCTGCAGGACTGGAGTCCGGAACCGATCCATCAGCTGGTGAAGGACGTGGCGGAGGCCCTTGGTCTGAAACTGGGCAAGGTCGCCCAGCCATTGCGGGTAGCCGTGGTGGGCCGTGCCGCGTCACCGGGTATCGATGTCACGCTCCACCTGGTTGGACGGGAAGCGACCCTGCGTCGCCTGGAGCGGGCGCTGGCGCTGGTTCGCAGTCGTGCACAGGAGGAATGAAACATGCGCGATGGTGAAAATGTTGTTCAGGGAAATTTTATCCGCCAGATTATCGATACGGACCTGGCGGCCGGAAAGAATGACGGGCGTGTGGCTACACGTTTCCCGCCGGAACCGAATGGCTATCTGCACATCGGTCATGCAAAATCCATATGCCTGAATTTCGGTATCGCCGATGACTACCAGGGAACCTGCAACCTCCGCTTCGACGATACCAATCCGCACAAGGAGAACATCGAATACATCGAGTCGATCAAGGAGGATGTCCGCTGGCTGGGGTTCGACTGGGATGACCGCCTCTACTTCGCCTCGGATTATTTCGGGCAACTCTACGACTATGCCGTGGAACTGATTACGGCCGGCAAGGCCTATGTCTGCGATCTCACTGCCGAACAGATCCGGGAGTATCGCGGTACCCTGACCGAGCCGGGGCGCGCGAGTCCCTACCGCAACCGCAGCGTCAGCGAGAACCTGGAACTGTTTGCACGCATGCGTGCCGGCGAGTTCCGGGACGGGGAGCGGGTGCTGCGTGCCAGGATCGATATGGCGTCGCCGAACATCAACCTGCGGGATCCCGCGCTGTACCGGATCCGGCATGGCGTCATCCACCACCAGACCGGCGAGGCCTGGTGCATCTACCCGATGTACGATTACACTCACCCGATCTCGGACGCCCTGGAGGGGATCACCCATTCCATCTGCACACTCGAGTTCGCCGATCACCGGCCTCTTTACGACTGGGTGCTGGACAACATCTCCGTCCCGTGCCACCCGCAGCAGATCGAGTTCTCGCGGCTGAATCTCGAATATACCGTCATGAGCAAGCGCAAACTGACGGAACTGGTTAATGACGGCCTGGTATCCGGCTGGGACGATCCGCGCATGCCCACGATCGCGGGGATGCGCCGGCGGGGTTACCGCCCGGCGGCCATTCGCGATTTCTGTACGCGGATCGGGGTCAGCAAGTCCGAGAACCTGGTGGAGATGGGCCTGCTGGAGAACTGCATCCGGGAAGACCTGAACGCCCATGCCCCACGCCGTATGGCGGTCCTGCAACCGATCCGGGTGAAGCTGACCAATTACCCGGCAGACGGGACCGAGTTGCTCGAGGTGGCGAATCATCCACAGGACGAAACCATGGGGCACCGGCAGCTCCCGTTCTGTGCTGACCTGTACATCGACCGCGCCGATTTCATGGAACAACCGCCGAAGGGCTACAAGCGTCTGGTTCCGGGTGGTGAAGTGCGCCTGAGAAATGCCTACGTCATCCGCTGTGACGAGGTGGTCCGGGATGACTCCGGCGAGGTTAACACCCTGCTATGCAGTTATGATCCCGCCACCCTGGGGGCCAACCCGGAGGGGCGCAAGGTCAGGGGTGTGATTCACTGGGTGTCGGCGCGTCATGCGGTGGCTGCCGAGGTCCGGCAATATGACCGGTTGTTCAGTCACCCGACGCCGGATGCGGCAAAGGAGGGCAAGGACTACCGGTCATACCTCAATCCCGACTCGCTCCGGGTCCTTACCGGATGTTTTGTCGAGCCGGATCTCGCCAACGCGGTTGCCGGCAGCGGCTACCAGTTCGAGCGTGAAGGCTATTTCTGCGTCGATTCAAGTGATTCAGGTCCGGGTGCACCGGTATTCAACCGAACCGTTACCTTGCGGGATTCCTGGGGTGCCGGTTGATTCGTCGCGTTGTAGAATGGCCTATGCAGCGGCCGATCTTGACAGGGGTGAACGGCTAACGTAAATTTCGCCTTTCCTTTCGGGGCCATAGCTCAGCTGGGAGAGCGCTTGCATGGCATGCAAGAGGTCGGC
>CAZMAK010000057.1:0-14113 GCA_964564245.1 uncultured Ectothiorhodospiraceae bacterium
GTAAATAGACCACGCCAGCCAACCGGGCGGTGAGCAAAGTCAGGTGTGATGAACTCGAAGGCCTGCCTGATCGAACGCGTATCATCAAGGTGATTACTCACCTGTTCATCGCTACGGACAACAGAGACCGGGAAGCGGTGAAGGCCTGTTTTACACCCGCCGTATCCTTAGAAACCGATCTCGCAGCGAATGGACACGTCCGGTGTGTGTGCCGCATCCAGCCGACCCGGCCGGGCACGAAATCCTCCCACGGTGCGATCCGTCCGCCGACCCGCGGGCTGGCGCGGTAGTGGCCGGGCAGCCCCACGTCGTGGCGCGCCTGTTCCATGGTCAGCGCCAGGGTCATGGCGTGCTGCAGGAAGCGTTGCCCGGCCGGCGTGAGACTGGCCCCGGCGCGGTTAGCACGAACAGCCGCACACCCAGTTCCTCCCCCAGGTTATGGATGCGGGCGCTGACCGTCGACCGGGTTACGTACAGCCGCCTGGCCGCCTCGAGGAAGCTTCCACGGGTGGCAATGGCCAGGAAGGTGCGGGCCTGATCGATGTCCATGGGCGTGTGCGATGAGAATAATATCGGAATAATCGATAGTATTGGTCAATAAATATCGTTTGTCCAAACTGCAAGCCGGCAATAGGATGCAGATAGAGGCACAAGACAGGAGATGAGCATGAGCAATGTCGCCGCACAGATACCCGAAACCGATTGCCTGGCGCTACTGGCGCGTGACGAGGAGGGCTTTCTGCTGGATGCCCATGACTGGCACAGCGGGTTGATCGAACCGCTGGCAGCAGAGTCCGGATTGCCGCTGACGGAGGAACGACGCGCGATCATCCGTTACATCCGTGACTATTTCGAAACCAACCAGTGTGTGCCCGAGGCACGGGTGGTGCTCAAACACATGCAGCAACACTGGGGCAGGGACAGGGCCACGCGGCGCTACCTCTACCAGCTGTTTCCACGCGGCTACGGCCAGCAGGCCTGCAAGATCGCGGGCATGCGCAAACCGCGCAAGCTGATGCTGGACGTCTGAATTCAATCGGCGGCAACCGCGCTTGCAGATACCGGGGTGTCCCGGTAGTCCGGCCGACCGGTATTCAAGACCGAGTCCGGATCGTCGCCCGTGCAATTTGCAACACCTCGCAGCCTGGCAACCGGTATCCCGCACCGATGCTGAATCGGGAGTCAGTCCCGGTCGTGGCACGGTGCCGCACTCAACATGTTCTTTTTCAACCAGTCCCCTGAAGGACGGTTACCAGCGCGCCCCTGTACCAGTGGTTCACCATATACCGACATGATGATGCAACTGGATATTTGCCGCTGCTCTGCTATCTTCGACCGTCCGGAATTCGTGAATCATCCGTCCGTATCGAAACTGGTTGTCGGGTCTGCTACCTCCGGCGAGCGCTGAGAGGGCCCCGTCAGTATTTTATACGCGAGCGTCATGGAACACAGTGATCTGCTGTGTGTGCCGACGCGGTGGAGCAACCCGCCATCAGATGAGCCGGTTTTTTCGGAACGAAACGGAGAGATGACCGCCATTGATCAACCACCTGGGGGGTATCGAATGAATCTGGCAATCCTGCAATTATCGAACGCGAATGTAGTGACCATCAAGACAGACAGCGTCCTGGACCTGGGCGCCTTCGAAACATTCCTGTCCGCAAGCAATCTGGCCAACACGCCCGGTACAAGCTCGATCGATGTGGACCTCGGGAAAACCCTGCATATCCGCGATTCCGGCCTGGCCATGCTGCAGTTGCTGCGCAATCGTACAAATTGGACCTGTCCGATCCGCCTGGTTAACTGGGATCCGATCATTCACCGCCGGCTCGCGGCAATCCGGATCGGTACGGAGTTCCAGCTCACCTAGATCAGCGCCGGAAATGGTGCCGGAAACCATCCAGTCTGAACCTGCAGAGGAGATACAGATAAGGACTTGAAGGGTAACGCCCCGCTGTTTCCCGTACCCCCCCTCTTCCTGGACGCGCATTGCCTGGAAAAGGGGGGCAGTACCCTCCCGGACTTTGCAACGGACATGGCTGGCGCGACAATCGACGCGCCGCCATCCCCTTCCCTGACGGCTTTCAGTCTGTGTGGCGTAGTACCGGGTCAGTGCGGTGCAGACTGCGGCGCGACCGGTGATTCACCGGCCTTGTAATCCAGCGGCGGCTTGTCATCCCCGATCCAGCGATGCCAGATGTTGCCGATCAGGCCGGCAATCGGACGGGTGATTGCGCCCAGTACCATGCCCTTGCCTGCGTCGCCAATGATAGCGCCGAGGTTCGACTCCGGGTTGGACGGTGTGCCGCGAAAGCGGAAGGCCGGACCTTTCCAGTAACCCCATTCATCCTGTTTCGATCGCAGCAGGCCCATCTCATAGAAAATGGCGGCGCCCTTGTCGCGCAGGCTGAGCTGGCCATCGAGCTGCAGCGGGCTTTGCAGGATGTCCACACCTTCCCGGTAGGCGATGCCGCCACTGGCAGTGAGCAGCACTTCCGGGCTCTGTACCACGTATTCCCGGATCTGGACATCGCGGGATGCATCGCGGACCAGGTGGATATCGATCCTGTCGTAATCGATTTCCTTGATGTAGTTGACCAGTCGCGGCACTGCACCCAGTCCGAACAGGCCGGTCGGAACATATGACATCACCTCGCCAATGGTACCCGTCACCGGTGCGGTGCCTGCAACCAGCGAACTGTCGGGATCGAGCAGCCGGAACAGGCCCTTGCCGCTGTGCAGGCGTGCATCGAAGTACAGGTCGTTGCGGTATTGCGCCATGTTGGGCGACCGGCCGAAGGCGTCGACACTGACATCGAACAGGCCCTCGGCAACCGGTTGCGAATCGGGTTCAAGTTCGCGAAAGAAGCGCGCGAGGTCGAACTGCCGGACACCGGCCTTGAGCCGCAGGTCGTACGGGGTATCGCCACCGGTAAATTGCAGGGTGCCGTCCGCCGTGAGCGGACTGTCATGGAAACGGGCCGCGAAATCATGCAGCGCTAGGCGCTCATGCGTCAGCTCGGCGTGTGCATGGATATCCTGGATATCCAGATAATCGGTGTAGTACAGGTGATCCATGCTGAACCCGATCCGGGCGTTGTAGCCGGCGTGGTCCCAGAAGGCACGCGTGTCCGGCTGCGTGTCCCCGGCCTCGTGCGAGGTTGCGGCCTTCCCCTGCGGCTGATCGCTGCCGTGACCGGCAGGCCGTTTCCCGGCAATGGCATCAAGCGTGTTCAGGATGTCATTCAGGTAGAACTTCCGGCTGTTGATGTCGACTGTTACGTCGTCGTTGTCATGGTCCCGCACGGAGTGGGTGGCCTCGATCCGCATCACGCTGTTGCCGGATTTACCCTGTGTCGTGACCGGCGCCGTGATGGCAAAGCTGCCGTCGGGTTCCACGCGTCCGTCGACCTCCAGCAGCAGTGTCTGCAAGGACAGCGGTTTACTGGCCTGCAGGTCCGTCACGCTGGTGGTCGCACCGAGATGACCCTCCGGGTTGAGCTTTACCACGGTCCGCAACTCGCCCCGGGTCAGGGTGTGACCGGGCAGGAGCGCGGGCTGGGCAAGCAGCGCGGGCAGCAGCACCTTGATGTCGGCGTCGATCGACTCGGCGCGCACCGCAGCGCCCTTGCCGGTCAGTACCAGATCGACATGCCCGTCGAGGGCATGGGCGCCCTTGTCCCGGTCGAATGCCACGCTGACCGGGTTCACACTCGCATGCAGGCGGTCTCCCTCGATGCGGGTTCCGGATTCCGCAGTCAGTGTGAATGGTTGCAGCAAGATGTCCTTACCGGATTTCACACTCAATCCGGTCACGACCAGCGGTTCGACGGTGTCGATGGTCATGGAGCGACCGTCCGACTCCAGCACGGCCTTGCCGTTGGCGCTGTCGAAGGCAAGGCCGTGCGCCGCCAGGATGTCGGCAAACGGCCCGGAGGCCAGGTTGCGGACCTCCAGGGTGAGCCTGCCTCGTGCGCGGCCCAGTTCGGATTGCCGGCGACCGAGGCGGGTGCGTACGCGGATGCCGGAATCCGCCTGCACCGACAGGCGTGGCTCGGTATCGGCGTAGAGCAGGCTGGCCGCCAACTGGCTGAAGTCGATGTGGTCGCTGAACTGTGACAGCCGGTAATCCGACACCAGGCGTACCGGTTCGCGGATGGTCGCCTGCAGGACATCGGCCAGGACGGGCTGCTGCGACAGCCCCTGCAGATCCGCCTCGAGATGGCCTGCGACCTGCAGCGGCTGCCGCTCCGTGCCCGGCAGCGTGACCTGGCCATTGCCCGACAGCAGGCGGCTTTCGTTGCCGGTGACAGACAGATCCCGGTAGCTGAGTGTGGTGCCCTCCGTGCCCGTGTGCAGCGAGGGCCGGAGACTGACGCCGACCTGCTCGAGCAGCGCGCCCTGTTTACCGGTGACGGTGACGTGGTCCAGCCGCAGGGGTCCGTCCGAGTCCAGGTGTATACGGCCCGGGGCATCCGCACCAAGCACGAACCTGGCGCGGTGCAGCCTGCCCTGCAGGGTGGTCCCCGGCACGAATCCGGAGAACCATCCCAGCCGGATGTCACTGACCGCGATCGTCGCGAGCGTGCCCTGGTCGTTGCGCAGTTGCCTGCCGTTTGCGGTGTCAGCAACGACCAGGGGTTGCTGCAGCTGCAGGTTCAGCAGGCGGGTACGGTGGTCTTTCGTGACGTCGGCATCCAGTTGACTGATCTCGAGCGTGCCGGAGCGTTGCCGGATCCGGGTTTGCAAACCGAGCGAGAGGTGTCGTGGCAGGCTGCGATCGTGTCGCGGCTTGCCGGCCAGGAAGTCGGCGAAATGACGCACGTCCAGGTCGGAATCGAGCCTGGCATGGATCGTACCTTTCCGGTCTGCGGACATCGGCAGCGTTGCCGCCAGGGTGGCGGAGGCCAGGTTTTGCCTGCCGCTGGCGAGGCTCACCTTGTCCAGCGACACCTGCAACACGGAATCGCGATAGGAAACGCCCGGCAGGGCCGACAGGTTCAGGTCATGGTATTGCGTGCCATCGGCCAGGGTGATACCCAGGCCGTTGATCCGCAGCGGACGGAGCGGCTTGACGTGCAATGTGGACCGGGTGTCCGTGGTGATGGTGAACGCGCCGCTCAGGATGCCGGCGGTGATTTCCTGGTTCGGCAGGAAGGCATCGAACCAGGTAAGCGGGATTTCGGGCAGTTCAAACTCGAGCAGTGTGTTTTCCTGTTGCAGGAAGCCGGGGATGTCCTGCAGCGGAACCTGCACATCGGCAGGCAGCCTCGTGGTGAGTGGCGTGTGACTGGCCTCGTCGGTCAGGCCGGAGTCCAGGGTTTCCACCCGCAGCTGCAGTTCCGGCAGCAGTGCCATGCGGAAGTTGTTCTTCAGGTGCAGGTATTCCGGCAACTGCGAACTTTCTTCCGCCTGCTGGAGTTCGCTGACCCGCAGGTTACTGGTGACGGTCATGTCTCCGGTCAGATCGGCGAGGTTGAAGTCGAGCACACCGTTCAGCTCCTCCTGCGAGGGCGGAATCCGGTTCCTGCCTGCATAGGGCTGCACCAGCCGCTCGTTGGCGGTGAGCTGGTAGCCCCCGTGGAACTGCCCCTGGTTGCCGTTATAGGTGCCGTGCAGCTCCAGCGCGGCACGGTCGCTTTGCCGCAGCACCAGCTGCCAGGTCTCGGGCCGGTACCCTGGATTTCCGGCCACCGTATTTTCCGCACGGCTCGCGGTCCGGACGTTCAGCGTGATGTCGGCCTGTTCGGTTTCGGGCAGGGCGGCCAGCGCCGCCTGTATGTCGAGGTAGGCCTCCAGGGCCGGAACGTGATCGTGGCCCTGCTGGGTGAGGTAAACGCGGCCGCCGAGATCGAGATGGTCGTCCTGTTTGCCGGTGTTGAAACGCACGGCCAGTGTCAGCATGCCACTGGATCCGGGGCGGACGCCCTTGCCGGTGAGCGTTGCCGTCAGCGAACGATGATCCGGCAACTGCACCTCGGCGTTCACGTCTGCCTGCCGCAGCGTGTAGCCAAACCCCTGGTTCAGCACGCCGAGTATGCCGGGAAACGGGCCGGCCGGTGGCGCGGGCGGTTTCGCTGGCGCCTGTGGCGGTGTGAACGCCTGCAGGTCGACCTGCACGTCTTTCAGTGCCAGCGACTCGATGTCGAGGTTCTTTCGCAGCAGGGCAAACAGGCAGAACCGGATCGAACCCTGTCCCACCTGGAAGTGTCCGCCGCGGTACCCGACATTGACATGGTCAAGATCCAGCGACCACGGCGTTAGCTGAACGGACCCGATCTCCAGTGACTCGACCAGCGGTCCGGCATGCTCGAGCAGCATTTTTTTCTGGAAGGCGGGATTGAAGATGATCGCGGAGGCGACGGCCAGCACGACAACCAGGGTAAGCGGGATGGCGTACCGGAGTCGCTTCAGGTCGGTCAGGCGCATGCTTGTTATCCTTCCCTGCGTATTCACGCCGGGATCCGGGCGGTTCGTGCCGACAAGTATAGCCCCTGTCCCCCGTCGACCGAGCGTTCATGCACGTGGCAAGCCTGGTGCATGGCGTGGCATGCGTGGCGTTCAGGTCCCGGCCGTGCCCGTCCTGACCAGGTTGATACGTGCCGGATCTCTCACACTGCTTTCCGGCGGGTCAGCTGCGAGTCGCGGGTCCGCAGCGGAAGATCATGGCGATCGGGTGGATGCACTCACCGTAGCGACGCAACATCGCCTGCCCGAAGGGATTCACCTGGCAGGAAAGCGTCACGTGCAGGACCTGAGCAAGACAGGCATACTGCTTTCCATGGGTGTGCGGGGGGTTCAGAATGTTCCGGCATTCCGTCCGGAATGCCGGCCGGGTTGTCGTTGGTGCAGACCAGGGCCGGGCCGTTCCTGCCGGTTGAAGAACATGCCGAACCTTCCTAACCCACTGTTAAAGAAAGCGTGATTGTGACCGTTATAGTCAGGCAGTCGACATCCTGCGTACCAGTGTCCGCACCGGCGCGGGTTTCGATGTCAGTACACCGGGGGAGGTAACCGCATGCGTATGGCAATGATCGGCCTGGGCAAGACGGGTGGCAACATGCCCCGTCGCCTGTGCCGGAACGGTATCGAGGTCGTGGGTTATGGCCGGACGGCCGGGATCGCCGGACAGATCGCTCGTGAAGACGGGATGATCCCGGCGGGTTCTGTCCAGGACGCCGTTTCGCAGCTCGATCCACCCCGCATGCTGTGGCCTGCGCTGCCGTGCGGTGATCCCGCCGCACAGCAAAGGCACGAACGCTTACCCCGGTTCTCGAAAGGCGACATCGTCATCGGTGGCGGCAATTCGAATTACAGGCTGCCGTCGATGATGCGCAATGCCTTCGGCGGACACGCCATGCAGGCGCTGTCATGAAACACATCGAGCCCTGCACACTGGTCATTTTCGGCGCGGGCGGCAATCTCGCGCGCATCAAGCTGATGCCGGCACTGTACAACCTGGAAACGGCCAACCGCCTGCCGGCGGACCTGCGTATTCTCGGCGTCAGCCTCGAGGACATGAGCCGCGAACAGTGGCTGGACCAGGTGACCGAGATGTTGCGCAACAAGTTTCCGCACGGTCTCGATGAAGGCGCCTACGAACGCTTTCGGACACGGCTCTACTATCACGCCAACCCGAATGACAACGTCGAGTCCTACCAGCGCCTGCGGGATACCATCGACAACAACCCGGAGTTTCCGCGCAATGCCGTGTTCTACATGTCGGTGCGCCCGGAGGAATTCCCCTCGATCATCAAGAAGCTCGGTGAAACCGGTGTACTGGATGAAAAACATGCCTTCCGCCGCGTGGTGTTCGAGAAGCCCTTCGGCAGCGACCTGCTGTCGGCCCAGTCGTTGCAGCAGGCATTGTACCGGTACCTGAACGAGCCACAGATCTACCGGATCGATCATTATCTCGGCAAGGGCACGGTGCAGAACGTGATGGTGCTGCGCTTCGCCAACGTGCTGCTTGAGCCGCTGTGGAACCGCCATTACATCGACCACGTGCAGATCACCCATTCCGAGACGATGGGTGTCGGCAACCGGGCCGGTTACTACGAATCCTCGGGCGCACTGCGCGACATGATCCAGAGCCACCTGTTGCAGCTGATGGCGCTGGTGGCGATGGAGCCGCCGGTGACGATGAGCGCCGAGCACCTGCGTGACGAGAAGGTGAAGGTGCTCAAGGCCATCCGGCCGATCACCCAGAAGTCGGTGCATGCCCATGCCTTCCGCGGGCAGTACACGGCCGGCCGGATCGACGGTGAATCCGTCGGCGGCTATCTCGAGGAACCCGCTGTGGCGGAGGACAGCACCACGGAGACCTACGCCGCGCTCAAGCTGTTCGTCGACAACTGGCGCTGGAGCGGCGTGCCGTTCTACCTGCGCACCGGCAAGCGCATGGCCGAAAATGCATCGGCCGTCTGCATCCGTTTCAAGGTGCCGCCCCAGGACCTGTTGCGCCAGACCCACCATGAGGGCGCGCACCCCAACTGGATCCTGCTCGGTATCCAGCCGAAAGACTGCATGCGCATGGAGATGCGCGTGAAGGTCCCGGGTTTCGACCTCAACACCCGCACCATCAGTCTCGATGCCACCTACCGCCATAACGGCGATGACGACGGTGACGCCTACGAGGAGCTGCTGCTCGACGTGATGCAGGGCGACCACTCACTGTTCCTGCGCTACGACGAGGTCGAGTGGGCATGGCGGGTCGTGGACCCGGTGCTCAAGGTCTGGTCCATGGAACGCGATTTCATCAACACCTACATGGCCGGTTCCTGGGGGCCGCGCGGCACCTACCGGCTGTTCGACCGTGAAGACCAGTTCTGGCGCCATTCACTGGACGTGGACGGCGGCGACCTGCAGGCCTTCTGAGCCATACCCTTCCAGCACAACCCGGCATGGAGCTACCCGCATGAGCAAGGACAAGCTGCTGAATATTCCACCGCACGACCCTTCGGGTTTCGATGTCGAAGCCCTCAAGCGCGCCATCGCCAACCGGCTCACCTATACCGTCGGCAAGGACGGTTACACGGCAACCGAGCGCGACTGGCTGCACACGCTCTGTTACGCGGTGCGTGATCGCCTGATCGAACGCTGGATGGAGACGCAGCGCAGCTATTACCACTCGGACGCCAAGCGCGTGTATTACCTGTCGCTGGAATTTCTCATCGGCCGTACCCTCTACAACGCCCTGCTCAACATGCAGATCGAGGAACCGGTACGCCAGGCGCTGGCCGGTATCGGTCTGGACCTCGAGGCGTTGCGCGAACAGGAATTCGAGGCCGGGCTCGGCAACGGCGGTCTCGGCCGCCTGGCTGCCTGCTTCCTCGACGCGATGGCCACGCTCGGTATCCCGGGCGTCGGATACGGCATCCGCTATGAATACGGCATGTTTCAGCAGCACATCGAGAACGGCCAGCAGGTGGAGAAGTCCGACCACTGGCTGCGCTTCGGCAATCCATGGGAATTTCCGCGCCCGGAAGTGCTGTACCCGGTGCAGTTCAACGGCCGCGTGGTGCAGTTCCGCGACGAACTCGGGCACAACCGGCACCACTGGGTGGACACCGACCTGGTGAATGCCATGGCCTACGACACGCCGGTGCCGGGATACGGCAACTGCACGGTGAACAACCTGCGCCTGTGGTCGGCCAAGGCCACGCGCGATTTCGACCTGCGGCTGTTCAATTCCGGGAACTACATCCATGCGGTCGAGGAGAAGACCGCATCGGAAAACCTGTCCAAGGTACTCTACCCGGACGACAGCACCAACAACGGCCGCGTACTGCGGCTGAAGCAGGAGTATTTCTTTGCCAGCGCCTCGTTGCAGGACATCCTGTTCCGTTATCTCAAGACGCACGACGGCTTTGACGCGCTGCCCGACAAGGTCGCCATCCAGCTCAACGACACGCATCCGGCCATCGCCATCCCGGAGCTGATGCGGTTGCTGATGGATGTGCATCACCTGGAGTGGGACCGGGCCTGGGATCTGACGAGCCGCACCTTCTCCTACACCAATCACACGCTCATGCCCGAGGCGCTCGAGACCTGGCCGGTCGATCTTATCGGCCGCGTGTTGCCGCGTCACCTCGAGATCATCCAGGAGATCAATCACCGCTTCCTGGTCGACGTACGGCACCGCTTCCCGGGAGACGAGGGAATCGTCTCCCGCCTGTCGCTGATCGATGAATCACAAGGGCGCCACGTGCGCATGGCGCATCTCGCCGTGGTAGGGAGTCACCGCGTGAACGGCGTGTCGGCGCTGCACTCACAGCTCATGCGCGATTCGATCTTCGCCGATTTCCAGCGCATGGATCCGGACAAGATCCTCAACATGACCAACGGCATCACGCCGCGGCGCTGGCTCAAGCAGGCCAATCCGCGCCTCTCGCGGTTGATCACCGACACGATCGGCGACGGCTGGGTCAGGAACCTGGACGAATTGAAACGGCTGGTTCCCTATGCGAGTGATCCGCTGTTCCAGGAGGCATTCCGTTTCGTCAAGAAGGCCAACAAGGCCGATCTTGCGAAACTGATCCACGAGCGGCTCGGTTTCCACGTCGATCCGGACTCGCTGTTCGACGTGCAGGTGAAGCGCATCCACGAATACAAGCGGCAGATGCTCAACCTGCTGCACGTGGTGACGCGCTACAACCGCCTGCGCGCAGGTCATGACCTGGTGCCACGCACGGTGGTGTTTGCCGGCAAGGCGGCGCCGGGCTATGCGCGCGCCAAGCTTGTCATCCGGCTGATTCACTCGGTGGCGGACGTGGTGAACAACGATCCCGCCACGCGCGGACTGCTCAAGGTCGCCTTCATCCCGAACTACAATGTCACCACTGCCGGTGACATCATCCCGGCGGCTGACCTGTCCGAACAGATCTCGACGGCGGGTACCGAGGCGTCGGGTACCGGCAACATGAAGCTGGCCCTGAACGGTGCTCTGACCATCGGTACGCTGGACGGCGCCAACGTCGAGATTTGCGAAGAGGTGGGCGAGGACAACATCTTCCTGTTCGGGCTGACCTGCGACGAGGTGAAGCAGCTGGGGCAGACCGGCTATTGCCCGGCGGAACACGGCCACGCCAACCCCGAACTCATGCAGGCGCTCGACATGATCGGGCACGGCTATTTCTCGCCGGAAACCCCCGACCTGTACCGCTGCATTACCGACGACCTGTGGCAGCACGACCCCTACCTGCTGATGGCGGATTACGCCTCCTACATCGAGTGCCAGGAACGGGTGGATGCCCTGTACTGCAATCCCGCGGCCTGGGCGGAGCACGCCATCCTCAATGTCGCCGGCATGGGCAGGTTTTCCGCCGATCGCACCATCAGCGAGTATGCAAAGTACATCTGGCGGGTCTCCCCGGTGTTGCCGTGCGCGGAACAGGACGAGCCGCCGCTGCGGGCACAGGGCTGATCAGCGATCTGCGGGAGCCACAGGGCTGGCCGTCATGGCTGGCGCAGGACCGGCCAGGGGAAGCCTGCCTGCCGCAGGTCGGCCAGGTGTTCATCGAGCGCCTGTTGCCAGGATTTTTGCGCGACATAGCCCAGTTTCTCCCGTGCGTAATCGCTGGGACAGATCCAGTCCTCGCACAGGTGGACGATGGAGCGCGTCAGAAACGGTGACGAACCGGGCAGCACCGGTCCGAGCATCTCCATCAGCCAGCCAAAGGCATAACCGGCCGGGTAGGGCACACTGTAGAGCGGTTCGGGCACGCCCGCCCGCCGGGCGAGACGGGTGACCACCTCGCGCAGCACGGGGAAATCCTGCCCGCAGATATTGAACGATTCGTAATCCCCGAGACCCTTCGCCACGGCGGCCAGTGCAAAGGCGCGCCCCAGGTCGCTGTCTGCGACCAGCGGCAGATGCTTTCTTCCGCGGCCCAGCCAGGGCACGAGGAAGGTCTTCAGGCGTGGCACCAGCGCCGGGAGTATTCCCAGCCGGTTGCCGGCGCCGATGAAATGACCCAGCCGCAGGGTGACCATTTGCATGCCGCGCCGGCTGTTGTCACGCATGTAGCCATCGAGATCCACCAGGTAATCCAGGTGCGGCCAGAAGCCCGTGTGTGCAGTGGGCGAGGAATCGTCGTGTGGCTTGCCGTCGCTGGAGACCGCACCGATGGCCACCGTGCTGGCCATGACGAAGCGTTTCACACCATGGCCGATGGCCAGCTCGACCAGGTCGCGGGCCGGTTCGTAGAATCGATCGTGCTCCAGGGTGCGGTGTCCCCACATGGAGGCCCACGTACCGGCGTGGCAGATGACGTCGATGTCCTGCACCAGGTCGCGCCGGTAGCGTGCATCCTGCAGGTCGCCCACGCGCGCGGCCTGCCTGAACGGCGCCGGCAGTTTCTCCGGGTTACGGCAGGCGGCGACGCATTCCAGCTGCGGGTCGACGGCCATGGCGCGGAGGATGTTGCCGCCGAGGAAACCGCTGGCCCCGGTGACCAGAACACGGGTCCTGTGCTGTTTCGACATGATCTGCTCCCTGACCCGTTGGGTGCCGCGGTCCAGACCCGCCGCACGGACATTATTTGTACTGAATAGTACAAATAATGTCAAGCAGCACGCTGCATGCCGGTGTGCCACCCGGCGCGCATCCGCGCGAGTGAAGCCCGGGTGATTCCACGGTAGCAGTGCGATCAGAGGCCGGGGCAAGTCACGTCGTGTGCTGCAGACGGTGCGCAGAGCCAGCTATCCCCTGAGGTAGCGTCGTGCAGTCGCCGCGGGACATGCTGGCAGGCTGGCGCAGGCAACGGTGGATTCGCACTGACGTACGTCAGTTTCCCCGGTGCTGCTGCGGTTTCGGAGCGGTGGTGGTTCGTGAGTGCGACCTGAGCAGGGCCAGTCAACCGTTCGGGAGTTGCGCCATCGCGCGCAGGGCGGCGAGGTCCACCAGCACGTGTCTCGGGTCTAGTTCGCGTATCCAGCCCTTGCGCTTCAGGTCGGCCGTCACTCGACTGGCGGTTTCCGAGGCGATCCCGAGCATGGCGCCGATGTCATCGCGGCTGGGTAGAAAACAGGTCTGATCCGGCCGGGATTCGGCCAGGTAAAGCAGCAGTCTGGCCACGCGTACCGGTGACGGACCGGATGACAGGCTGGTCAGCCAGGTGTCGGCATCGTGCAGTGCGCGCTGCCAGCGGCTCAGCAACTGGTGGTGCAGGCGCGGGGTGTCGCGGCTCAGGCGTTCCACGACCCCTACCGGAATGCGGCACACGGATAGCGGCTCCAGCACCACGGCATCGTGCTGGTAGGGTTGTCCGACCAGCGCCTCCATGCCGGCCACGTCACCCTGTTTCAGCAGGCGCAGGATGCGCTGATTGCCGTCGGCCTGGTATTGCACCAGCTTGACCAGGCCCGCGCGAATCGTGAACACGCTGTGTGCGGCAGCGCCTGCATGGTACAGGGTGCCGGCAGCGGCGAGGTCCAGTTCGGCAATGGGCTGATGAATCAGCCGAAAGTCCGCCTGCTGCAGGTCGGCAAACAGCACCAGGTTACGTATCCCGCAGTCCCGGCACTGAGGCGGCCCCTGCCAGGCGATGTCGATGGCATTTTCTTTCACAGCGTCTGGACAGCCCGGGTATCGTATGATGGAAGGTCTGACCGGCAGTGTAGCAATAGCGTGAACGTACCTGCCAGCCAGGGCACCGTCGCCCGACCGGCCGTCCCGTGGCCGGCAGGGCTGACCCCGGCCCACTCATGCGCTACGCTTGTGGCAGACCATCATCGACTGACGCACGTCAGTGACAGGTCACGCCACCGGGGGTAGGCTGGCCTGCACCCGTCAGTTGAACCGGTCCGCCCGTGCCGGTCCGGCACCACCTGACTGCTGAGAAAAGGAGAGCAGGCATGGTCGTACCCAGTGATACCGTCATCGAGCTGTCGCGCTGGCAGTTCGCGGCCACCGCCCTGTACCACTTCCTGTTCGTACCGTTGACGCTGGGTCTCAGCTTCATCCTGGCGGCCATGGAGACGGTGTATGTCACCACCGGCCGGGATATCTACCGGGAAATGACCCGCTTCTGGGGCAAGCTGTTCGCCATCAACTTCGCGCTCGGCGTCGCCACCGGCCTGACCATGGAGTTCGAGTTCGGTACCAACTGGT
>CAZMAK010000058.1:0-14081 GCA_964564245.1 uncultured Ectothiorhodospiraceae bacterium
AAGCAATCTCTAACTGACTGATTCCATAACAGGAGATTGCTTCGCTTCGCTCGCCATGACGGGGATTGGGGAATTAATCAGAGGTTCCCTAAGGACCTGTCGAAAACCCGGGGCAGATCTGCTGCGCCGGCGGGACAACGGCCCGTTCTTCCGATTCCCCCGTTACCTCGCCACGGCTGGTCTTCTCGAACGACCGGAACCATGACCTCGTTCTCTCACCCGGGTCGCTACGCTCGCCCGGGTCCGGCAGGCTCCCGGACCCGGGCGCATCACCGAGGTTGGCATGCCCTGATGTCGCCGCCCGGCCCCATCTCCGTGCAGGGATGCGCCCCGTTTCGGCGCGCCGGTGAATTGACTATTGTGCCTTGTTTTTCAGTGTCTTATACGTTTGTATGAATTTCAATAACTGTGCTGTAAAACACAATCTAATAATATATTTATATGCTATACCTGCTCCGGGAAAAGAGTGGCAGTTGCCTGGAGGGCATGGATGTATATCGACAGTCTGACCATCACCGCATTGGTGATATTCGTCGTAGCGCTGGCCGTGATCCTGCGATTCTGCGTGTTCTCCCTGTGCGGTGGTCCAATCAGCGTGGACCAGGACAAATCTCCGCACGAGTAGAGTGGAGCGTGTTGCCGGCGGGCCTGCGGGCCCGCCGGCAACGGGTCTCCGCCGCCGGTGGCCCTGCGTCGGCGTTGCCCCTTGATGACCTGTGATGATCGTATGCATGCGATGAACCCGTTCGCTCAACAGCATGCCATCCCGTAGCCTGGTTCCATCGACTGCCAGCCAATGCGAGGTAGCAAAGGTGGAACACACAAACCATGGCAACCGCCCGCATGTCCTGCCGGGGCTGAACCGGCCGGTACCGGACATCGTGATCGACAACCCCGGGTTGCTGCGTGCTGGACTACCCGATGACGAACGGAAGATCCATTGACGAGTTCCTGCGCCTGGCAGTTCCATTGCAGACTCCGCTCCGGCACAAGGCCGCGACCCCGGTGGGCTGGCGCCCTGGCGACAAGGTGAGCGTGCCGCCAACGGCTGCGGGGCCCGCCTGCAGGAGGGTCAGGACTGCAGTGGCTGGTATTTCTGCCGGAAATCACTCTAAAGTTGCTATCGCACGGGTGCGGTTTGCCCATGGCAAGCCGGGATTCATCTATATTATTGTTTATTAACGTAAAAACTCTGCAACAGGACGGGAACTTCCGGGAAGATTCGTTGACAAAGAATAAGCAAATGCTAATATAACCATTAGCTGTAGTTGATGGCTTACAGGAGGTGTCCCATGTACATCGATAGCCTTACGATAACTGCACTGGTCATATTCTTTGGCGCCCTGTACCTGTTCGTCCGCTTTTGCGTGATCAAGGTCTGCGGGATAACCCAGGTTGAGGAGGAAGTGAGCAGCAGGGAAGACCCGCGGAATGGTGTGTCATGAAGCTCGCCCTCGAGACCCTGCAGCTCGCCGGCCGTGAGGGACTGTCTGCCGAGCTTGCCGGCCGACTGCTGGCCCATGGCGGCCGGCTGGTCGACATCCGTTCACCGGCGGACTTTCTGCGCGGTGCCCTGCCCGGTTCGCTCAATCTGCCAATGGACGCACTGTGCTATGACTTCACCTTCCTCGACAAGCACAAGCCGGTGATCCTGTGCGGCAATCAGGGGGTGGCCTGTGTACGGGCTGCCCGTTTGCTGGCAGGACAGGGCTTTGAGCGTATCTATTTCCTGATGCTGCCACAGACGCAGGGCGAATATGATGCATGAGCCTCGGGCTGTTCGAGGCGCGGTCGTTGAATAGCGGTAGCGGCGGCCGGCTGCTCTGCAGGCTTCCTGTCATGCACCGGCTGATCCACGTCTGATTCCTGTCTGCACGGCCGCAGTCCGCGGTTGTGGCAGGTACCTCTGTTTCGACTGCGGCCGGTCTGTGGGCTAAGGCCGGGGCTGGCGGTTTGACGCCGTGCCGTCCGCGTGCGACGCCTGCGGCTCGTCCTCCGGATCCTTCACGATGTCGTCGTTATCCATCAGGATCCGATGTGCCGGACCCTCCATGTCATCGAATTGTCCGGAGCGGATCGCCCAGACGAATATCCAGGCAATCAGTCCCACGAGTACCATGGACAGCGGGATCAGCAGGTAGATGATTTCCATTTCCGGTTCCGGGTCAGGCGCAGGGCATTGATGACGACGAGCAGGGAGCTGGTGGACATGCCGATCGCGGCCATCCACGGTGCCACGAATCCGGCGGCGGCGGCCGGCAATGCCAGCAGATTATAGAAGACCGCCCACGCCAGGTTCTGGCGAATGATACGCACGGTGCGCCGTGCCTGTTGTACCGCGTCGGCAATCGCCTCGAGCCGGTCGGTCAGCAGGATCATGTCGGCCCCGGCCCGGGTGATATTGGCGGCGGCCTGCATGGCGATCGAGACATCGGCGGCACCCAGTACCGGGGCATCATTGATGCCGTCACCGACCATGATGACTACTTGACCATTGTGCTGCAGGTGTTGCACCTCGTTGAGCTTGTCAGCCGGTTTCAGGCTGGCAAACACCTGTTCGATACGGAGCCGGCCGGCTACCGCGCCGGCCGCCGCCGGGTTGTCGCCGCTCATCAGGACCACCTGCAGGCCGGCCTGTTGCAGCCTGCATACCGCAGCGGCGGCGTCGGGGCGAATCTCGTCCTGCAGTGAAAAACGGGCATGAATGCCGCTGGTGTCGGCGAGGTAGATCTGTGTATCCGGATTATCACCGGACAGTCCGGCCGGAGTCGAATCGTGTGCCTGCACGAAACCGGCATTGCCGATGAACCATTGCCGGTCTCCGATCCTGCCGCTGATCCCGGCCCCGGGGTGGTTGCGGATATCGTGTGCCTCGAGCGGGGAGTTGCCGGTGTACTGGAGGATGGCCTGCGCCGTGGCATGTTCCGACTGTGCCTCCAGCGCCGCCGCGACCTGCATCAGGATCGCCGTGTCCAGCGGCGAATCGGTCTGTACATCGACGACCCGGGGTGTGCCCACCGTCAGGGTGCCGGTCTTGTCGAACACCACGTGTGTCGCCCGGGCAAGCGTTTCCAGTTGCGCGCTGCCGGTGGCGAGCAGACCCCGCGACAGCAGGGTACCGGTAGCGGCGCTGATGGCCGTCGGCGTGGCCAGCGAGAGTGCACACGGGCAGGTGACCACCAGCACGGAAACCAGTACCGGCAGCCAGTGTGCGGGGTCATGCTGCCACCAGTAGAGGCCGACCCCGGTCGCGAGCAGCAGCACCGCGCTGACAAAGCCGGCTGCCACCCGGTCGGCGAGCCGGGTCAGGGCCGGTTTCTGTTGCTGTGCGTTTTCCAGCAGGCGCGTGATCTCGGCCAGTACCGTGTCCTGTCCGGTGCGGTCCACGCGCATGATCAGCGGGTTGTCCATGTTGATACTGCCGCCGATGAGTGCATCGCCCGCCGTCTTCTGCAACGGTGTGCTCTCCCCGCTCAGCAGTGCCTCGCTGACACCGGAAACGCCGGTCTCGACGGTGCCGTCCACCGGCACGGTGGCGCCGGGCCGGACCAGTACCCGGTCGCCGGGGTGCAGCTCGATGGCGGGGATTTCCTCCTGCACGGCACTGTTGCCGGTACCGGTCAGCCGGGTTGCCATGGCCGGCAGTCCCTGGGCGAGGGCCTCCGCAGTTTCCGCGCCGCGCTTGCGTGCCACCATCTCGAAGTAGCGGCTGACCAGCAGGAAAAAGATGAACATCACCACCGAGTCGTAATACACCTCGCCATGACCGGTCAGCGTGGTGTGGATGCTGCCGCCGAAGGCCACCAGGATGCCGAGCGCGACCGGCACGTCCATGCCGACACTGCGATTGCGCAGATCCCGCCAGGCACCGCGCAGGAACGGCGTCCCCGAGAACACCAGCACCGGCGTGGTGAGCAGCAGGCCGGTCCAGCGGAACAGCTGCCGGTAGTTGTCCTCGATGCCGGTCCAGTCACCCACATACAGGGCCAGCATGATCATCATGACCTGCATGCCGAGCACCCCGGCAATGCCGATGCGGCGCAACTGGGTGCGGCGCTCGCGTTCGCGTGCCAGTTGCTGTTGCGCCGGGTCATACGGGTGCGCGGTGTAGCCGATGTGGTGTATGGCCTGCAGGATGTCGCTGAGCTGGATACGCGTGTCGTCCCAGCGTACGCGTGCGCGATGCGTGGCATAGTTGACCTGTACATCGAGTACGCCCGGTAGCCGGCTGATGTGGCGCTCGTTCAGCCACACACAGGCGGCGCACGCGATGCCTTCAAGAATCAGTGCCGCCTCGTGTTCGTGCGGACCGGTGTCCCGGACGAAGGTCCGCTGAATGACGGGGTGATCGTAGACGCGGGTCTGCCGGATGAACTCGGGGACCAGTTCGGTACCGGTGGGTGATGCGTGGGTGCGATGCCGGTAGAAGTCGCTGTGTCCCGCGTCGACGATGGCCTGTGCAACCGCCTGGCAGCCATGACAGCACATCGGTTCTGGCTGTCCGTTGATCCTGACATCCAGTTCGAGTCCGGGCGGTACCGGCAGCCCGCAATGGAAGCAGTGGACCGCCCGGGACGCAGGGTCGGACGATGCGTGCTCGACCGGGTCCGGTTTTGACAGGATGGCGGCGGGGTCCATGGTTGACAGGTCGGTTTTCGGGTGTCGCGAATTGCGAGGCAGGTGCATAGCCTACCGGTAAACGGCAAATACACAAACGCGTATTATAACTTTCTAATGAGTTGATATAGATCAAGACAGCATGTAACCCCCCCTGCAAATAATACCTTCCAGTTTATGGTCCATATCACCATGTATATACAGTGCATGGCGTGCGGCGGGTGAGCCGGATACTTTACAGGCCTGAAGGTTTGATATGAAAACACGTTTTGTATCAACGCTGTTAGCTGCATCCATCACCCCCGTTGCCACATCCGCCCAGGCCTGGACGGCCGGCGACATCCTGCTGCGGGCCGGTGGGGCCGGAGTCTCCCCGAGCGGTGACGGTGGGACGGACTCTGCCTGGAGCCCGGGTATTTCCCTGACCGACATGGCCACCGATAACATCGGTGTCGGCGTACCGGGTGCCTGGCCGTACACACACGACATCAAGGGCAAGGGCGTTCTTGCGGGCGCCGGCAAGCCGGGTGATACCAGGCAGCTGCCGCCGACGGTGACGCTGCAGTATCACTTCGACACCGGCTATCGGTTGCACCCCTGTGCCGGTGCCGGGATCAACTACAGCAACCTTTTCAGCACCAGGGGTGCACTGACCGGCGCCGCGCCGGGCGTGTGTGATGCGCGGGGCATTGCCGGATAGCCCCGGTGTGGATGACGATACGGGTAACGACCGGATGGTTGGTGGACAGATTTTCTACATCAATATCGGTGCCAGGGTCCCGGGTACCGGTAGCGGTGGTATTGACGGCAAGTACGGCGTCCCGGTTGATCCGTGGGTGTACATGATCAGCGTCGGCAAGAAGTTCTGATCCCGATTGCTTGAATCGATCACTGGTCTGTCGGATACTTGCGACGCGTTATGCGCAGCAGAATCTGCGCATAACCTGAAAACGATAACCAGGGAAGCTGGCTGGGACCGCAATGTCCGGTACCGGTTTACCAGCCCGGAATGTAAATGGGAATCAATTCGCCCAAATGAATCAGCACGTGGCAAAAGTTACGCGATGCATGTCCTTGTCCATGCGGTCATGCCGGCAGTTTCGGGATTTACCGGTGCGGCACAGTTTTTTTGTTTTCCATCTTGACTAGCTGATTATTGATTTTTGAATTAGCCAGGGAGTCCAGCATGAACGACCAGCAAACCTACAACTACACCGTGGTGCGCCAGTTTGCCCTGATGACGATCGTCTGGGGAATTGTCGGTATGACGGTGGGGGTACTCATCGCCGCGCAGCTTGCCTGGCCGGTACTGAATTTTGATATCCCGTGGCTGACCTTCGGCCGATTACGGCCGCTGCATACCAATGCCGTGATCTTTGCCTTCGGCGGTTGCGCCCTGTTTGCGACTTCCTACTACGCCGTGCAGCGTACCTGTCATGTGCGCCTGATCAGCGACAAGCTGGCCGCGTTCACCTTCTGGGGCTGGCAGCTGATCATCCTGCTGGCTGCGATAACCCTGCCGCTGGGCATCACCACGAGCAAGGAATACGCCGAGCTGGAATGGCCGATCGATATCCTGATCACGGTGGTCTGGGTGGCCTACGCCATCGTGTTCTTTGGCACGATCGCAAAGCGCCGGGTGCAGCACATCTACGTCGCTAACTGGTTCTACGGCGCCATGATCATCACGATTGCGCTCCTGCACGTAGTCAACAGTGCGGAAATCCCGGTCAGCCTGTTCAAGTCCTACTCGGTCTATGCCGGTGTACAGGACGCCATGGTGCAATGGTGGTACGGCCATAACGCGGTGGGCTTCTTCCTGACGGCAGGATTCCTGGGCATGATGTACTACTTCGTGCCGAAGCAGGCCGGTCGCCCGGTGTATTCATACCGGTTGTCCGTGGTGCACTTCTGGGCGCTGATCTTCACCTATATATGGGCGGGTCCGCACCACCTGCACTACACGGCATTGCCGGACTGGACCCAGTCGCTCGGCATGGTGATGTCCCTGATCCTGCTGGCACCGAGCTGGGGCGGCATGATCAACGGCATCATGACGCTGTCCGGTGCCTGGGAAAAGCTGCGCACCGATCCCGTACTGCGCCTGCTGATCGTGTCGATCTCGTTCTACGGCATGTCCACCTTTGAAGGCCCGATGATGTCCATCAAGACGGTAAATGCCCTGTCGCATTACACCGACTGGACCATCGGTCACGTCCACTCCGGTGCGCTGGGCTGGGTGGCGCTGGTCTCCATGGGCAGCCTCTATTATCTGATCCCGCGCCTGTTCAACCGGGAGCTGTACAGCCTGAAACTGGTCGAGGTGCATTTCTGGACCGCGACCATCGGTATCGTCCTGTACATCGCCTCGATGTGGGTGGCCGGCATCATGCAGGGCCTGATGTGGCGCGCGACCAATGCGGACGGCACGCTGACCTACAGTTTCGTGGAGTCGGTACAGGCCATGCATCCGTACTACATCGTGCGTTTCCTCGGCGGTGCGATCTTCCTGACCGGTACGCTGGTGATGGCCTTTAACATCGTGAAGACCATCGCCGGGGCGAAACCGGCGGTGGGCATCATTCCTGCACCCGCAGCGGCACATTGAGGAGACGATCATGGCTACAGCACATGATAAGGTTGAGAAAAACATCGGTCTGATGATCATCCTGATCACCCTCGTGGTGTCCGTCGGCGGGCTGGTGCAGATCGTGCCGTTGTTCTTCCAGCATTCCACCACGGAACCGGTGGCGGGGCTGGAACCCTATACGCCGCTGCGACTGGCCGGGCGCGATATCTACATACGTGAAGGCTGCTATCTCTGCCACTCGCAGATGATCCGGCCGTTCCGTGCCGAGACGGAACGCTATGGCCACTATTCGGTGGCGGGTGAATTCGTCTACGATCACCCGTTCCAGTGGGGCTCCAAGCGGACCGGGCCGGACCTGGCGCGTGTCGGTGGCCGCTACAGCGACGACTGGCACCGGGTACACCTGCACAATCCGCGTGACGTGGTTCCGGAGTCCATCATGCCGGGCTACCCCTGGCTGGAGAAAACACCGGCAGACGCCTCGCACATCAAGAAAAAGATGGAAGTCCTGCGCATGCTGGGGGCGCCCTACACAGATCAGCAGATCGAGAATGCCCCGGCCGATCTGGAGGGCAAGACCGAGCAGGACGCCCTGATTGCCTACCTGCAGGGACTGGGTACCGCGATCAAGACGCGGAGATAACGGATCATGAATATCATTGTCATCCAGTCGGTCTGGACAGTGGTCGTCACGGTGCTGTTCATCGGCATCGTGATCTGGGCATGGAGCGGCAAACGCAAACAGCGGTTTGACGAGGCTGCGAATCTGCCGTTTGATGAAGATGACACGCCGATTGCAGTAAATACCATCTCCAAGGAGAACACCCATGGCTGATTTCACCAGCGGCTTCTGGAATTTTTACATCATCATTCCGACCATTCTCGGCATCATTGCCTGCTTCATGCTGATTCGCTGGCTATCCTCCGATATCCACCCGGACCAGGCGGGCAAGGAAATGGACCATGTCTGGGATGAAAACCTGGTCGAGCTGAACAACCCGCTGCCGCGCTGGTGGCTGAACATGTTCTATATCACGCTGTTCTTCGGGATCGGATACCTGATCCTGTATCCGGGTCTGGGTACCTTCAAGGGGGTACTGGGCTGGACATCGACCGGGCAATACCAGGAAGAGATGGCCAGGGCGGACAGCGAGTATGGCCCGTTGTTCAAGCGTTACGCAGACATGGATATCGCCGCCGTGGCGGCTGATCCGGCAGCGCGCCGCATGGGTGAGCGGATGTTCGTGAGTTACTGTGCGCAGTGCCATGGATCCGACGCACGTGGCGCGCGCGGGTTCCCGAACCTGCGCGACAATGACTGGCTCTATGGCGGTCAACCGCAGACCATCGAGCAGACCATCCTGGACGGACGTAACGGCGTCATGCCGTCCTGGGAAGCCGCCCTGGGTGGCGAGGCCGGGGTTTCCGACGTGGCCGAATATGTCCTGTCGCTGTCCGGCCGCGATACCGATGCCGCTGCCGCCAAGCGTGGCAAGGTGCAATTCGAAACGATTTGCGCGGCCTGTCATGGCGCGGATGGCAAGGGCAACCAGGCACTGGGTGCGCCGAACCTGACCGACAAGATCTGGCTGTATGGCGGATCCAGGAAGGCGATCATGGAAACCATCGCCAAGGGCAGGAACGGCCACATGCCGGCGCACCGTGATTTCCTGGGCAAGGAGAAGGTGCACCTGCTGGCTGCTTATGTGTATAGTTTGTCCACCGGGCAGGCGAAAGAGTAGACAACGGCGGTGGAAACCGGGCGTACCGAATGGCGAACAAGCAGATACCAAAATCGCAGAAATGCATCGCGGTGCTGTGGCCGTCCTTTCTGGTTGCGATAATTTCGACCGGCCTGTTTTTCTCAGCCTTCGATCCACAGGACCTGTATCCGTTCGGGCGCGAGACCGGGGTGAGCCGGCTGGGTATCTATTCCATCGGTTTCCTGTGCTTCTGGCTGGTTTCAACCATTTCGGGAATTGGCACCCTGTATTTCGCTATCACCAATTGCATGGCCCGTGACCGGGCCAACCCCGGCAACTAGGGTCAGACCGTGGCTGAGGCCAATCCGCGAACCGCGGTCAGCGGTGGCTCCGCCGACGAGCAGCTTGCCAGGTCCCTCTACGCCAAGGCGGAAAAGATCTACCCGCGCGAGGTGCACGGACTGTTTGCGCGCCTGCGTGTACTGGGTGTCCTTGGCCTGCTGGGTATCTACTACGTCACGCCGTGGCTGCGGTGGGACGGCCAGCAGGCACTGCTGCTGGACCTGCCGGCACGCAAGTTCCATATATTCTTTATCACGCTCTGGCCGCAGGATTTCATCTATCTTGCCACGCTGCTGATCATTTCCGGCCTCACCCTGTTTTTCGTGACCGCACTGGCCGGGCGGGTCTGGTGTGGTTATGCCTGTCCGCAAACGGTCTGGACCGAGGCGTTTCTCTGGATCGAGCGCAAGGTCGAGGGCGACCGGATGCGCCAGCAGAAGCTGGATGCGCAATCGATGAATATGCGCAAGTTCGGCATCAAGGCCACCAAGCACCTGCTGTGGGGCGCGTTCTCCGCATGGACCGGCTTTACCTTCGTGGGATATTTCACGCCGATTATCGAGCTGGGACAGCGCCTGGTGATGTTCAACCTGGGCCCCTGGGAGACCTTCTGGGTAATCTTCTACGGCTTTGCGACCTATGGCAATGCCGGCTGGATGCGGGAACAGGTATGCAAGTACATGTGCCCGTATGCCCGTTTCCAGAGCGCCATGTTCGACAAGGACACGCTCATCGTTTCCTATATCGAAACGCGCGGGGAGCCGCGGGGCTCACGCAAGCGCAGCGCGGACCCGAAGGCGCTGGGGCTGGGCGACTGTATCGATTGCACGATGTGCGTACAGGTCTGTCCGACCGGCATCGATATCCGCAACGGCCTGCAATACGAGTGCATCGCCTGCTCGGCCTGTATCGATGCCTGCGACGACGTGATGGAAAAGATGGGCTACGAGAAAGGTCTCATCAAATACACCACGGAAAACGTCATGGAGGGCAGGCCGACCCATATCATCCGGCCCCGGATCGTGATCTATGCGGTAATCATGGTCGGTATCATTGCGCTGTTCGCCTGGTCGTTCTCTACCCGCATTGCGCTCGGGCTGGACGTGATACGCGACCGTAACCAGCTGTACCGCGAGACCGATGAAGGACTGATCGAGAACGTGTATACCCTGAAGGTTCTCAACATGGACGCCCATGCACATCGCTTCAGGCTGCAGGTAGCCGGCATTCCCGGCGTGAAGATGTACATGGACCTGCCGGAAATCCGCGTGGGATCCGGAGAGGTGCTGGAACTGCCGGTGCGGCTGAGAGTGGATGAGGCCGAGCTGAAGTCACGCAGCACCCAGATCAGTTTCAACCTGGTGGCGGAAGATGATGCAAAACTCTCCACTACCGAGGCAGCCCGTTTCCTTGGCCCCCGATAGGATGTAATACAGGTATGTCGACGATGTCACGCAAGCACTGGTATTCCGAACCCTGGGTATGGCTGCTGATTGCCCTGCCGCTGTCCGCCGTCATCGGCGGCATGATTACGCTCTGGCTCGCTGTCACGACCAGCGACGGACTGGTGGTCGATGACTACTACGAGCGCGGCAAGGAGATCAACCTCGACCTCGCGCGTGACAAGGCGGCGCTGTCACGCGGAGCCAGCGCGACCATCACACTGGATATGCCCGCTAATGCCATTGATATCCGGCTCGGGACGATCGCCGGCGGCTGGCCGGATCACATCCGTTTCTCACTGCTGCACCCGACGCGCGCCGGCCATGACGTCGTCATCGACATGTTGCATGCCGGTTCGGGGGATTATCGCGGCACCTTGCCGGCACCGACGGCCGGTCACTGGTACGTCCAGATCGAGGCAGATGACTGGCGCCTGTCCGGCACCCTGCAGGTGCCGCAGGTGGCTCCGCTCAAGCTGGTGCCGTCGCAGTAGGTGTCACTGATTGTCCGGGGTTGCCGCTACCGCGTCCGCAGCAGCCTGTACCCGGCGTTCCTGCGCCTGGTCAGGGGGTTGTGCCGGCCCGTGGTAACCACGCTGCGTAACGCCAGGATCGCCCGTTGATGAACCCCGAATCGCTTACTGCCGCGTTTGTCATCGGACTGCTCGGTGGTACCCATTGCGTCGGGATGTGTGGCGGCATCGTGGGCGCCCTGACGGCGGGCCTTGCGGAACCGGCACGGCGTTCGAGACTGCGCCTGTTCATCACGCAGCTGTCCTATAACCTTGGTCGCATCGCCAGCTATGCCCTGGCCGGTGTGCTGGCCGGTGTGCTGGGACACCAGGCCGGCCTGCTTGAGCTGACCGGCGGTTTTCCGCTTGGTCGCGTGATCGCCGGTGTCATCATGATCCTGATGGGGGTGTACCTGGCCGGCTGGTGGCATGCACTGCGCTGGCTGGAGCAGGCCGGCAGCTATCTGTGGCGCTGGATCGAGCCACTGGGGCGCAGGGTGATCCCGGTGCGCCACCCCCTGCAGGCCCTGTGGCTGGGGATGGTGTGGGGCTGGCTGCCGTGTGGCCTGGTGTATTCGGCGCTGGCGCTGGCGCTGGCCAGTGGTTCGGGCGTCAATGGCGGGGTCATCATGCTGGCATTCGGTGCCGGTACCCTGCCCACCCTGCTGACCCTGGGGGTTACCTTCGATGTGGTGGGTCACTGGGTGCGCGACGTGCGGGTGCGCCGGGTGGCGGGTGTACTGGTGATCCTGCTTGGCCTGATGCTGCTGCTTGCTATTCCGGGGATGCATGGGCATCATGCTCACCCCCACTGATTCAAGCCCGATGATTTTATAGACAAAAGTCTACTGAACTCGGGAAATATGGCCCTGCCTGCCAATATAAGAAACACAATATATAGTGTTTCACTGTAAAACGTCCCTGCCCCGTACTGGCCTGCAAGCCACCCCCTGTAGTATACTTAACATGCTGAAAAAACAAGTAATTTATACCCATATAAAATTTGCTTGACAGGCGCTTTCCGGCTGCATAACCTCGTTCCCTCGACACAAGATATTGTGTCTCACCCGAATACCAGCCAGTACGTCCGTCTATCCCGCGTGGAGGCGGGCAGAGCGTTGATTCCTGTACAAGAATGTTAAGACAGGGAGGATGACAGGATACATGACCACGATCGCACACCTTGAAGCCGTACCGACCAGTGTTACCGCCATTCCCATGCAGCCGGCGTCCCATGATATCTGGGAAAAGAAGTACCGTCTGCAGGCCAAGGACGGCACGCCGGTCGATGAGACCATCGATTCCACCTACCAGCGGGTAGCCCGTGCCCTCGCGGATGTCGAGAGCACCCCCGAGGCACGCGAAAACTGGTACCGCGAGTTTCTCTGGGCGCTGCGCCATGGCGCGATCCCGGCCGGCCGCATCACCTCCAACGCCGGCGCACAGGAACACAAGCCGGCCACCTCGACCATCAACTGCACGGTCTCGGGGACTGTGCGCGATTCCATGAACGACATCCTGGAAAAGGTGCACGAGGCGGGCCTGACCCTGAAGGCCGGTTGCGGCATCGGCTACGAGTTTTCCACCCTGCGCCCGAGAGGCGCCTACGTGTCCGGGGCCGGTGCCTATACCTCCGGTCCGCTGTCGTTCATGGATATCTACGACAAGATGTGTTTTACCGTGTCCTCCGCCGGTGGACGGCGCGGTGCGCAGATGGCGACCTTCGATGTCGGGCACCCGGACGTCATGGATTTCATTCGCGCCAAGCGCGAAGACGGGCGGCTGCGCCAGTTCAACCTGTCGCTGCTGATCACGACCGAATTCATGGACGCCGTGCAGGCCGACGCGGACTGGAAGCTGGCCTTCCCGATCAGCCGCCAGGAACTCGAGGACGGCATGGACCTGAATAACCCGGAACAGGTGATCTGGCGCGAGTGGCCGTACAAGGGTGACTACATTGCCAACAACGCCGGACTGGTGGCCTGCAAGGTCTACAGGGCCATACCGGCGCGGCGCCTGTGGGACATGATCATGAGTTCCACCTATGATTTCGCGGAGCCCGGTTTCATCCTGATCGACAAGGTCAACGAGATGAACAACAACTGGTTCTGCGAGAGCATCCGCGCCACCAATCCGTGTGGCGAACAGCCGCTGCCGCCATACGGTTCCTGCCTGCTCGGTTCGATCAACCTGACCAAGTTCGTGAAGAACCCGTTCACCGGACGGGCCGAGTTCAACTGGGAAGAGTTCCGCAAGGTGGTGGCCATCTTCACGCGCATGCTGGACAACGTGGTCGAGATCAACGGCCTGCCGCTGGCCGGACAGCGCGACGAGATCATGCGCAAGCGCCGTCACGGCATGGGTTTTCTCGGACTGGGATCCACGGTCACCATGCTGCGCATGAAATACGGCGAGGCGGATTCGGTGAAGTTCACCGAACGGGTCAGCCGCGAACTGGCGTTGACCGGCTGGCAGGTGGCCCTGGACCTGGCCAGGGAGAAGGGGCCGGCGCCGATCATGGAAGAGGAATTCGGCGTCACCGAGGAAATGCTGCGCAAGCGTCCGGACATGCGCCGTGATGGCTACGTACCCGGCGACAAGGTCAGGGGCAGGGTGTTGCACGCGCGTTACAGCCGCTATATGCAGCGTGTTGCCGCCGAGGCACCGGAGCTGGTTGACCAGCTCGCCGAAACCGGTGCGCGTTTCACCCACCACAGCTCGATCGCGCCGACCGGGACGATCTCGCTGTCGCTGGCCAACAACGCCAGCAACGGCATCGAACCGAGCTTCGCCCATCACTATTTCCGTAATGTGATCCGCGAGGGCCGCAAGACCAAGGAGAAGATCGATGTGTTCTCCTTCGAGCTGCTGGCCT
>CAZMAK010000059.1:0-14041 GCA_964564245.1 uncultured Ectothiorhodospiraceae bacterium
AGGTCGCAGGCCGCAAGAAACTGGTGCCGCCCGATCATCCCTGGGTGGTGAGCGCGCGCCGGGTAGGCACGAGCCTGGGAGACTGACAACCCGGGTTTGTCCGACCGGCACAGGGAATCCGTGATGGGGTTGGTTGTTGCCCGGGAAGGGATTAACACAGATCCGGCATCACCAGTGTCCGCCACGCTTTACAACAAAGTCAGCTGGTTGGCGGGATCGACCGTATTTTCCAATGGTGCCATTTCGGTAAGCAGCTGAAGCAATGTCACTTTCCCGAAAGTCGTCACACTCAGGATTTGTAACATCGCATGCAACGACAGATCGAGATTGAGCCGTTTCTTGATAATCGCCACCAGCACATAGGTGGCGACGGCGATCCACACCTGGCTCTTGACGGCATTCCCGGATGTACCGAAGAACCGTTTGATGCGCAGGTGCTGCTTGATCCATTTGAAGAACAGCTCCACCTGCCAGCGGCTTTTTACAGGGCGCAGATACTCGCGGTAATAAGTGGCAGCCGCGCAGATCGGGATCTTTTCCATCGGCCGGAACCATATCGAACCGCCACTTTCTAACTACGCGTAGTTGACCGTAAACCGGAACACGAGAGGAGGTCACCATGTACCTGAAACCGCTTATCGCGCTGGCGGCCGTGGTCGCGATCTTTCCGCCACCGATGCTGGCCGCCGACGCACTGCCTCAGCCGGCCGCACCCGCCGCACAGACACCGCCCGCAGAACAATTCGCACCGCCTCCCCGCATGCCCGGCCCCGCCGCGGCACGCAGCGACGAGGTCACGTGGCTGGGAGTCACACTGGGCAATGTGCCGGAGGCGCTATACACCCAACTGGAGCAAATCATTCCACCGGACCAGGGCGTGCTGGTGACAGGCGTCATGCCCGACTCACCCGCCTCGAAGGCAGGCATCCATACCAATGACGTGCTGCTGGCCTTTGGCGACCAGAAACTGTATTCCCCCCGGCAACTTGCCGGCCTGGTTCGTGCCGATCAGCCCGACCGGACCGTGGCCATCCGGCTGGTAGAACATGGCAAGTTGCAGACGCTGCAGGTCACACTCGAGAAGCAGTCACAGGCGGCCTCCATGCCTCCCTACCGCCGCTACGGCTGGCACAGGCCGATGAGGCACCACCGGCATATGCCGCATTGCCCGCCGATGAGCCCCGTGAGTGACCCCTCGGACAGGCCGCCGGCATGGAGCGAATTTGAATCCGTGCAGGTGCGCACTCTCCCCAACGGGCACTATCATGCCGAAGTCACCTACAGGGACAATAATAACAACAGCAAGCAATTCTCCTTCGAGGGCACACAGGAACAAATCCGTAACGAGATTCAGCAAAACACCGCCCTGCCCGAAGACAAGAAGCAGGCCTTGCAGGAGGCACTGAACATGAATCCTGCAAGCTTGTTCAGGCCGCCAATGTTTGAGGACAACCCGTACTACGACTCGTATTTCCAGGGCGATCCCTTCGATGACGATTTCTTCCGGGATTTCCCGCCGATGTACGTGCCGCGCGGTTTTCCGCCGTTCTTCCGACCTTACGCGCCGTGAGGCAGGAACGACATTTTCTGATTGCGGCACGGACCCGAAATACCCGTATCGGGATAGCAGAGCCCGGTTTCTTCCTGATATCCGGAGAAGCCGGGGTCTGACTCCACTGTATTCCCCCTACAGATTGGCGATCGTGCGCCCGAACTCCTCAACCTGGGTCCAGTCCGTAAACTCGATGCTGGTCATCGGGTCGGTCGGCCCGTTCGTGATCCACATGATCAGCCGGATGATGTTGCGGTCCCAGAAGCCGTATCGCTGGTAGTCGAGCCTGCCGGCGAACACGGCCAGGCTTTCCGGTTTCCAGGAAATCTCCCGCAGGAACTTCCTGACATAGGGATTCGTGTCAGCCTGGCGCCTGTTCGGCTTGCGCGCAACCACGTTCACCGAGAAGAATGCGCCGTGCCTGCTCTCGAGCAGAGCCTGGTTGTGCCTTATGAAGGCATACACATCGGGCCTGTGTCTTCCATAGCGGATGCTGGCCCCCAGGACGATCTGGTCGAAATCAGGCAGGCTGTATGCGTCGATCTCCTTGATATCCGCCAGTGTGACCCGGCATCCGTGCTGTTCGATGACACGCTGTAAATGCCGGCTGATTTTGCGGGTATGTCCGTCAGTGGTGGAATAGACGATCAGGATGCTGGTCATGATAAGGCGCCTGGGCTTTGATGAAATACCCGCTACGAGTGGACGGTCCGGTAATATAGGTGCCGGCAAGACAGGGCAGATCCGGGTTTCTTCCAATAATAGGAGAAAGCGGGATCTGATCCCAATCCATTCGCGTGTATTCCACTGACATATGAAAACGGGATAAACGCGAATTGATTTCTGATTTCCAGAGGTACTGATGGCGCATGCGCAAGCTGCTGGAGACACTGATACAGGGCATTGACTGGATACGTCAACGCCTGGGCTTCGCCCTGTTGCTCAGAATTGGCTTGCCGGTCATCGTCCTGGGGTTGCCCGTACTGGCTGTTATCGCCAGTTCGGACGACGAGGTAAGCTATTCTCTCAATCCCTCCTTCTCCCTGTGTAACAGCTTCGGGAAACCGCTGAAGGGCGTGACCCCGGGTAACTGTGCCACGTGGTTTGATTTCAAGCTGGCGAATACCGGTGACAACCCCCAGCCGTTGGTGGAATTCAGCGTCCCGTCCGGTACAGCGACGCTGTCAGACGTGCATATACTTCACCTCGTCGCCAGCAACGAAAAGATACCGAAGATCGAGGTGCAGGCCACGGACCTGCCGGGTGTATACCGCATCAGGGCGTTACCACCCAATGTCCTGGTTACTGCCAGGCTGAGCACGTCCGGACTGGAGCAGGCCAGACATCTGAAGGAGGGACAGGGCGTGGAGGTGCGTGCCAACGGGCGGGTTATCCATGTCGACCCGCATGCGGCAACAGTGATACGGATGCTGTATGCCCTCTTCACGGTGCTGGGATTTTAGTATCCCCTCGCTCAACTGCTGAAAATATATCATTCGTCCCCGTTTATTACTGATTTCCCTCGGGATACGGCCACCGGTTCCTGCGGTGGTATGGTCCGGCCACTTGCACTCTGCCTGCAACGGTCTATAGCTGATAGCAGGAGCCCGTACCACCTGTATCCGTTTCGGTTTCCTGCCGAAAATCCGCCAGGGTCGTATCCACAGGGGATGGCCAGTCGCGCGGCGACGCCATGCCTGGACCGGGGGCCGGAACCGGTGGTATGGGCCCAGGAATGTCAGTTCACGAGTCAGGAGATACAGTGATGCACACCATACTGCTCAGGATCGACGAAGATCTGAACGAAGCCGGCATGCGCGCCCTGCAGGCAGACTTACGCAACGTCGGCCATGTTACCGATGTGGAATTTAATACGCGCACCCCGCACGACCTGCTGGTTGAATTCGAGGAAGAACACGTCTCCTCCATGATGATTCTGGGTGAAGTGGGAAAACACGGATTTCACGCCGATATCATGAGCGGTTGAGCACAGGTCACCGGGACGGCGCCGGCTGGCCGGACTGTACGCCCGGTCCGTGTCCGACTGCATGGTCGTCACCGGATTTGATCAGCGACAGCCGAAACAGGCCCTCCGTGCGGGTGTCGCTGGTGAAATACAGCGCCCCGTCCGGACCGACGGCCACACCCGCCGGCCTCGCCAGCCGTGTCCCGTCCGCGCGCTGGAATCCGCTGACTACGTCCACCACACCGGTGGCCTCGCCATCAATGAATTGCACCATCACGAGCTTCGGCGGACGGCGCGTGGCCCGGCTGCCGAGCCAGCGGCCACCCGGGCGGGTCGCCCAGGAGCCGTGCAGGGCCACAATGGCATTGTTGGCAAAGCGCGCGTCCAGGGCCCCGGAGGGTACGAACGCCATCCCCAGCGGGGCATTGCGTGCCGGGAAGGTCGCCACCGGCAGGCTGACCTCACGCGCGGGTCGCGGCGGCCGGCTGCCGATGCAGGTATCGCGCTGCAGTTGCTCGCCGTCGTACTGAAACCACGGCATGCCATGAAAGGAACCGGGCAGAAGCCGGGAAAAGTATTCCGGCGGCTGGTCATAGCCGAGGTGGTCGGGTCCGTTGTTCGTGGCATACAGCACCCCGGTCACCGGGTGCCAGTCGAAGCCCACCGGGTTACGCAGGCCGGTGGCGAAGGGTTGCCAGCGCGGCGGCGTGGCGCTTTCGTCCAGCACCAGCACACCGCCGCGCCGCCTGGCGAAGGGATAGCCGGCGCCGAGATATTCGTCCGGGCAGTTGCCGCTGAGCCCGAGCGACAGGTATATGCGCTGATCCGGACCGATCGCCACCGTGCGGCTGTTGTGGCCGCCGGTCGGGAGGGGGGCGAGCAGCGTGACCGCATCCGGATCGAGAGTTTTCTGTCCGGGCGACCAGTCCGCCCGGTACAGTCCGTCGGTCCGGGCGATCAGCAGTTCCCCGTCACGGTACGCAAGGCTGTGCGGATAGTCCGGCAGTTTGACCAGCACCTCGGGATCGCGGTACGGGGGTGCCAGCCGGTAGACGGTGCCGGATTTCGAGCCGATGAGCAGATCACCGGTCGGCAGGAAGAGCGGCATGCGGGGGGCATCCAGCCGCTGATTCAACAACTCCAGTCGCATGCCGGTCGGAAGTTTCAGTGTCCAGTGCTCGCCGTCCACTGACAGGGTCTGCTGCCGGTAGGACAGCCCGGCACTGGCCGCAGCGGTTGCGACGATGCCGCACGCTACGATCACGATGAGGCGAAGCAGGCGCATACCACACAGGGTAGTAAATAAATCGGGGTCAGAAAACGATTAGTCATAATTCCAGGAATAATTGTCCCTGGCCCCGTTTATTACCAGATCTGGTCCCCTCACCCCAACCCTCTCCCGGAGAGAGAGGGAGTTTGTGGGACAGCCGTGCCGTCAGACAAATCACCAGGAACGTGGCCTGGCCCCTGTTATCCTGCCTTGTTCAATACCGTGCCGACGACAGTCGTGCTGTCCAGCATGGCCGCGGCGCGTGTAATATCCTCTCTTTTTGTAACCCCGTCCTCGACAACCAGCAGGGCGGCATCCACCTGGCTCGAGAAGGCCAGCGCCTCGGATGTTGACAGCATCGGCGGCAGATCAAATATTACCATGCGATTGTCATCACTCGATCTGATATCCGCGACGAGCTGCCTCATCCCTGGCGAGTTCAGCATTTCTGCGGAATTATCCAGCGGCTGTCCTCCCGGCAATATCACCAGATCTTCAAATCGGTCTGGCTGGATCAGCAGATCTTCGACGGGCATCTCGCCAGTCAGGTAATCGCCTAGTCCGTTACGCACCGGGAGCCCGAAATGCTCCAGCATCACGGGGTGACGGAGGTTGGCATCCACGAGCAGCACGGACCAGGCAATTTCCCTGGCGATACTGACAGCCAGGTTGATGGCTGTGAGTGTCCGGCCTTCACCTCCACACGGGCTGGTGACCGCGAGCAGCTTCCAGTTGTTCTCCTGGAAGCGCCGCAGGATCTGTGTGCGCAGCAGATGATAGCCCTCCGCAAACTGCCCGGGCTCGGCACCGGTTAATATCCTGTTTTCCTGTAATACAGCCAGGTCCAGAGTGACGTGCCGTGCCTGTGCATAATCGATTCTGTTGTTGCGGGCATGCGGCATGTCGACGCGCACCAGCGCTGCATCCTGGCGGGTCTCATGCAATCGCCAGGTATTATCGACGGTTTGAGCAAAGTGCTGCATAAACTGGATTCCCCAACTGGTTGTTCAATGGCCTTGCAGACGCTGAAATCAGAGGTATCAGTGACCGCGTCAGTCCGACGCAGATCAGCTCATCGTGCAGGTACCCGAGCAGGGTACTGCCGGAGGCAGGACGCACCTGTCCGTTAACCCCGTCATCCGTGCACAACGGAAGCGTGTCCCGGCCGGGGTCCGCTCACGGAACATACCCCCGGCATGCAAGGCCTGAAGCCCGATCCCGCCTGGACAGGCCCGACAGCCGGTGATGGTAGTGTCATCCTCACGCCATGCTCGATCGACGTTCGCTGCGGCCCACGATAACAAGTCCGATGAGCCCGGAGATGAGCAATGCGGCAGCGTCTGGAATGGGTATGGCCATGATCTGAAGGGAATAGATACCCGTACCGGATGCCCCCGGTATTGCCGCCAGATGGGCCAGCAGTGTTCCGGGTGTCAGGACATTGAACGTGAAAGAACCTGTATCAAAACGGAACCCCAGCGGGGTCAGGTCCTGCGTGATACCGAGTGACAGGATGTCAAAGGCGTCCGGATATTCAAAATCCACCAGCTCCGCCTTGTAGGTCCCTGCCCGGGTAACCTCAAACGGCGTAGTAAATACGGTATTTTCCGTAACCACCTGGAAATCATCGTAAACGACCGATGACGCCTGAACACTGCTGATCCCCGTTAAGAACGCGGCAATGCCGACCACAAAATGCAAAAATCGTCCCGATTTCATTGGCTTTTCTCCTGACAAAGTCAGATATATCCCTTGAAGTCACATTACGATCACTCGTCCCTGGCGCGAACCGGATGACCGTACCGTCGTCACAACAGGCGGCCTGCTCCCGAGGAAGTTCCACCTGTTGCGGGGATCTGTCATTTCACAGGGTCCAATGCATGCCAGATCACCATGAGCTGCACTCTAGCGGGTGGATCTGTCAGTCGCGGAGGTGTGTATCACCCATCCGGTGTGACGTTTGTTGCAATACTGAGAATGACCGAGGTGATTCATCCGGTATGTATAGCCGGGGTCAGATAGAAAATGGGTCGGATCACTGCTGTCCCATTTACATACAGAGGATCACTACTGTCCCATATAAATCCGTTGAACGATCAGTATGTCTTTCACTATGCACGACCTTGCAGGTGAGTAACCAGGTTGGGACATGAAATTCAACCCCGGCTGAACAAACCGTGCGTCCCTCTCCCGGAGGGAGAGGGAGTTTGTGGGACAGCAATAATCGGAAGTTTGTGGGACAGCAGTGGGGTCGGATACATTTTCAGTCCGGGCATGAAAAATGTACCCGGCCCCATTGTCCCTGGTTACGGCATGTAAACCCAGAAATCCTCGATGCCACTATCCACAGGCTTGCCGTTTCTGTTGCGCAGAGGGCGCCCCGATACTCTGGAACCCGCTACCTTGATTTTCCCGCGCTCGGCATCTCGGGCAGTCCGGTCATCGAGTTGATGCGCTATTCGCATCAGCATTGCATGCATGCACATGTTGACCTCCTCACTGGCAACTGCAGCACATTGGCATTTCGATTGACATGAAATATCTGCGGACGCCGGCAGGTCAGAAGGTACGCCTGACCGGTTCGTACGCCCGCCCGCCTTCTGCCTTGCTTACCGCTGATTGACGATCGGCGGATTCCGTACCGTGCGAAACATCATGCGCTCGGGAGTAGTAGATCGTGCCCGTGACCCTGTCCTGCACCCAGCCACCGCCGAAGCTGTTCAGGTTTCCGGACTGGTGCCCGTCAGTACCGGCCTGGTGCCGGCCATGTTCCGGTGCGAGGGAGTAATAGAGGGTGCCGGTGTCCTTACCCTGCACCCAGCCACCGCCGAAGCTGTTCAGGTTTCCGGACCGGTGCCCGTCAGTACCGGCCTGGTGCCGGCCATGTTCCGGTGCGAGGGAGTAATAGAGGGTGCCGGTGTCCTTATCCTGCTTCCAGCCTCCGCCAAAATCCGAAGCCGCCGCCAGCAAAGGGGTAGCAACCATGCCCGCACCTGCAATCAGGTTCATCATCATTCTGTATTTCATTTCAGTCTCCTGGGACACACGTGGTGTCAGCTCAACGATGGGGATCTTGCAAGTCTATGAATATCAAAAATATTCCATTTCCTGCACAGATCATTAATTGTACAAAACATGTATACAGAGATTGAACTTCACTGATACACGAGTCATATCTTATACAATTATTATACATTGTCAAGCTTTTGTGAATTTATTGTATAACTATTGTATTGTTTTATCCGGCGATGCTTTCCAGCCGCCAGTCGCAGCGAACCACCATTCCTGAGCATGGGCTGGCCTGGAAGGAACGGTTTGCCCTCGAGGGCGATCCCGGGAAACACCGGATCACTGCCAGAGTCCGGCAGTGATCCGTCAGAAATTCACCCGTGTCAGGGAAGCGCTCCTCGGGTCAGGCCGGGTACCGGTTGCGCAGTGGATTTCACCAGAACGGGATTCAATACGCAGGCAGCAGGGAATCAGACATTACCCCGACCGGGGCTATGTCTGAATACGGGAATCTCTGCAAACCAGAGATGAGCCGGTTCGTCATGCAGCCGTACAGGCAAGCATCACGACCGGGAAGAGAGTGAGTCACTGATCAGCTGCAGACCTTTGCCGATGGCCTTGTCCAGACAGATGGCGCCGGCCGATTCTATCTTCCCGCGATAACGAGACGCACAGGAACCACCGACATAGACCGGCACATCCACGCTGTTAACCAGTTCCGCAAGATCCCCGTCGAGCACACCACGTGAAGGCCTGGTGGTACAGGACAGGACAACCCCTGCACAGTGCCTTTTTTCCAGTACGCCGGGCAGTTGATCAAGCGGTGTATTGGCGCCAAGCAGCAGCACCCTGAAACCGAAATCTGCGCTGGCAAGAGAAAAAAACAACAGCCCGAGTTCATGAAACTCACCCGGCAGGCAGGCAAGTAGCAACAAGGGGGCATTTGTTCGCCGGTTGGTGTGGTGCACACGCGCGCCGAGCTTGTTACGCAGATAAACCGAAAAAAAGTGCTCCTGCGCAATTCCGGTTTCGGAATCCTGCCAGCGCTCGCCCAGGATTCGCAGCATGATGGTGGTCAGGCGCTGACTTACGATTTCGACAGGATAAAGGGACAGTGCATCGTTATAGGCCTGGTCCAGTGCAAACTCATCAAATGCCTCGATGGCTCTGAGCATGACCTGTTGATAACTGTGCCAGACCTCATCACGAACAACCGGGGTCCCGGCCTTGAATTCGGGGCGTTTCCCGCCAAGCAGGGGCTTGACCTGGCTGATCGAGATCCCCTGCTCCAGCAGTTCAAGTATTTGCCTGATCTGCTCGACGTTGTGGCCGGAATACAGGCGGTGGCCTTTCGGGGTGCGGTGCGGCGTGATCAGGTTATAGCGCCGTTCCCAGGCTCGAAGCGTAACCGGATTCACACCGGTCAGACTGGCAACCGTCCGTATGGGCATCAGGCCCTCCGGAACCAGGTCCTTGTCTGCATTGTGTGATTCAGGCATGGTCAACGGCACCAACTCTTATACAGATACTATACATATACTATACAGCAATAACCACAACAAGGGACAGACCACGATTCCCGCTAATCCCGCCGGCCTGGCCGCCTTGCCCGGTGTGATACGCCGCAGCAGCATGGCCTCGATTTACGCGCTGAACAGAGCCCCTCCGAACTCATGATTACCGTTGGTTGCCTGCACGATCTCATCGATCATTTCCGGTTCCAGGTGCGCACGGAACAAATTCCGTGCAGTGCCTGCAACGGGCATTTCCGAACTGACCTGGCGCCCTGTGGAGCGGGTGTGGATCGAACAACGCATTGTTCATGCCCTGCCCGTTTGAACGGTAGCCTGACCAGGCGCATTCGGCAGGATGTTCCACCACGCCGGCCCGGACGGGATTCAGTTCGATATGCTGCCAGCCGGCCGGCAAATACGTTTCCTTCCGAGCAGGGCCGGAACGGAATCGACCGTCCGGCAACGTTCCGGAACGCCGGTAGTACGATTGATGTACCTGGACATAGTGAAAGAGTTACTGATTGCTTGACGGATAGATACGGGGCAGCAATGATCCGGCCCCCTGTATTCCTGCGACACGTCCTGGTTCAGTTTCGCGGCTGGAACTCCAGCACCGTGGCATTGATGCAATAACGCGGCTTGCCTTCCGGTCCGTCATCAAACACGTGGCCGAGATGGATGCCGCTGCTTTTTGACAGCACCTCGGTGCGCTCGAGGCCGGAGCTGTTGTCCGGCCGCTCGATCGTTGCGCCCTCGATCGGCCGGGTAAAGGACAGCCAGCCGGTGCCGGAGTTGAAGCGGTCACGCGTGTCGAACAACGGCATGCCGCTCAGCTTGTCGATGAACACGCCGTCCGGGGTGTTTTTGAACTCGTCGTACTGGCGACAGAAACGGCTGTCAGTACCCTGGCTGAAGGCAACCTTGTACGCCTCGCTGTCCCCAAGCTTGAAGTAACCGAGCGCCTGGTAAAATTCCGTGGCGGTCATGTAACCCTGGTGGCCGAACACCTCCTTGCCATCCTCAAGGAAATAGATGGTGGGAGTGGCCCAGGTTGGCGTTTTCAGTGTGAGGCCATCCAGCTGCGCGGCCATGCGATAGGTCATGGGGATATTGCCCCGGTACTGGCTGCCGACATCCCGCTTGAACCTTTCACAGAAGGGACAATGCTCGGCTTCCAGCACCAGGATCTGCCTGCCTTCCAGCAAGGCGCTGTTATCGGTCGGGGTCGATGCAACCTTCTCGAAGGTCACGCCCGTCGCATGGTTCGGGCAATAGCCGTTGGGATGTTTCGCAAGATAATCCTGGTGATAGTCCTCCGCCCGGTGAAATGCCTGCAGCGGCTTGATCTCCGTGACGATGGCGCCATAACCCGCGGCGGTTAACAGCGACTGGTACTGGTCCCGGGTATGCTGCGCCACCTCGCGTTGCTCGTCGTCCGTGTAGAGGATGATGGAGCGGTACTGGGTGCCGAGGTCATTGCCCTGGCCGTTTTTCTGCGTCGGGTCGTGGTGCTCGAAGAAATGGCGCAGCAGCGCCTCGGTACTGAGTATCCCCGTGTTGTAGCGCACCTCGACCACCTCGGCGTAATTGTCGGGGTCGAACCGGTATTCAGACCGGGTGATCTCCTTGTAGACGGGCTTGATGTTGCGGCCATCGGCATAGCCGGATACCGCGTCAATTACGCCGGGCAGGGCCTCGTAGCCTTTCTCGGCGCCCCAGAAACAACCGGATCCCAGTACGATGGTTTTGACATGCCGACTGGCCGACTCGCCGTCATGCTCCGGCGCTGCGGCAAGCGTCACTGTCTGCAGGGACAGCAGGCCGGCCAGCAGCGCGAAGATTCTGTTTGGTAACATCATGCCGTTCTCCTGGATAAGATGACAGGTAAGGTGTGTATCCTGACAGGAATGAGCCTTACAAACCGGCAAAGTTCACGGTTCGGCGAAAATGTTATCTTTTCGTGATAATTTAAGCGGACAAACAGGGGTCAGAGGGCAACAATTCCAGGAAAACAGCGGACAGGACACGAATTGCGATAATCTTTAAAACTCCCGAGATCAGGAAATCGTGGTCTGTCCCCTGCAATTCCCGTTATTATTGATTCTCGCCGATATGCGGGGAGCCCGATATGACGGCTTTAATCAGGATCTGTCTACCCAGGCTATTACTGCTTACCCTGACGCCGGCCCTGTGGCTGGCCGGCACGTGCCATGCGATTGCTGCTTCGGAGTCCGGCGACATCACGCTGGACGATGTAGATACCATCACCATTCTGCCGATCGTGTTTCCGGCCGACCAGACCAGCGCGGATCGCAAGGAGAATTTCGAGAGTCTGTTCGGCGAACTGGATGAGTACATCTACAAGGCGTTGCTGCGCAAGCTGGCCATGAAAGGCTATGTACTCGACAAGCCGCACGGGTGGTCCCCCCCGGAGAACTGGTCGGTTGAAACGCTCAAACCCAAGACCCCGCAGGAACTTGCCGCACTCGCACCGGCAAGTGCGAGTTACGTTGCGTTGCTGTTCGTCGAGCATGTCGAATCGTCCTATGAGGTCGTGCACTCTTCCGGAAACGCCAGGGTATCGGCCATGATCCTGCACCGGGATTCCGGCACTGTGGTCTGGCAACGGGGTGGGGAGGGCGATTTCACCGAGCATGTCCTGCAGATCTTCAATCCACTCAGCGGGCCCGTCGGCATGCTGTTTACCCCGAACAAGCATGCTGCCATCGAGGATGCTTTCGGCAAGCTGTTCGCGGAGCTGCCGGAAAAATCCTGGCGTTGACCGATGGAGCTACAGGCAAGGAGCAACCATGACATACAGAATATTCCCCCAAACGACACTGTTGTTACTGTTACTGGTGGCGCTCGTGATTTCCGGCTGCGGCATCAAGACCGAGGGACTGGTACCGGACCACCCGGTTGCAGCTACACGGAAGATCGACAGGTCCGTCAAGGTGATGGCAACCGAAGGCGGACACGGCTCAAAGTTCGGCCGCGAGGCATATATCACGAACGAGCAGTATCACGATGCGCTCTACAGGACGTTGACCGATGCGCAGCTGTTTCCCCGCGTCGTTGAATCGGGTGATGCAGACTGGGAACTGCACAGCGAGATCATCACCATCACGACCGAAGCCGGCGTCAGTCCCACCTATGCCATCGTAGTGCAATACTGGCTCGTGGACCCGCACACCGGGAAGGAAATCTGGCGCAAGGGCATCAATTCGCGACATCATGTGGAATGGAACGAGGCCTTTGCCGGCGGCACACGCATCATCATGGCCGTCGAGGGCGCGACCAAAAAGAACCTGACCCGACTGGTCCAGGAATTATCGACTGCAGACCTGCAATAGCGTGTAAAGGGGACAGACCACCTAAGAAAAGTGGCCTGCCCCCTTATATTGACCTGAAACCGGAATCTGACCCCTAGTATTATCCCTCGATCAGAACGGGAAACCGCCGTGCGACCATGCGGTCATCGCCAGCAGCATCGGGATCGACAGCGCGGTGTTGGTGCGTGAAGCCAGCAGCGCAACCTTCCTGGCCTTCGCAAGGGTGGCCGTGTCGTGGGTCTTGCCGTCCAGGCCGAGGATCTTTTTCTGGTTCGGCCAGATCAGCACCCACACGTTGAACAGCATGATCGTACCCAGCCAGGCGCCGACACCGATGGGCACGGCATCACCCCTGAGCAGAAACGCGTCGTCCAGCTCACCATAGGTCCACAGCATGGTGGCGCCGGTCAGCCAGGTCACGACTGCGGCCATGCGAAACCACAGCAAGGCGGTCGGCGCGATGTATTTGTTGATCGCGGCAGCGCCCGGGCCTCCGTCTTCGGCTTCGGCCAGGGCCCTGGCGACACCGGGAACCTGCACGAAGTTGAAATAGTACAGCAATCCGATCCAGGTAATGCCCGCCATCACGTGCATCCACACGAACCATTCGGTCCGGCTGGTATGTCCGTCGCTGTAGATCGCCATGATGAGGCCGGACAGCGCGACGCCGAGTGCGATTGTTCCCCTGATAGTCAGTAATGGATTCATGGATTTCCCCTGAATAAATTTTGTTGCCATTGTCTAAGGAACCACTGATTAATTCACCAATCCCCGACATTGCGAGCGAAGCGAAGCAATCTCCTGTTATGGAATCAGTCAGTTAGAGATTGCTTCGTCACTACGTTCCTCGCAATAACGAATTAATCAGAGGTTCCCTAAATCAATCATGCGTATACGATCTCGTATTCCGGATAGACACTCTTCGCGGTGCGATTCCAGGCTCAACTGAAGCCATTTTCCCTGAAACCCGGGCCTGGCGAGGAATCACTCTCAGTGCTTTGCGGCTTGATCACCCTGACATCCTACCAGCAATCCAGTGAAACCCATGGGATCGGGCTCCTTTCACCGGCCACAGTATTGACGAATCAATCGAGTCTGACCCTGTAGATTTCACACTGTACAGCCGGCCTGGCGATGATCCGGCATCCCGATGTCGCGCGTACGGGGAATGATTCTCCACGCACATCACGGCTGAGTTCCTGCATGACCTCCTCCATATGGCAGACCAGGAGCCGGTTCCGGGTACGGGCGCATTCAAGCGGCAAATCGGGAAGATGCTGAACCGGCAGACGAGGAAAGGCCCAGGGGACATCCGCGATATCGGGGTGCAAGCGAATATTGGCGATAATTGTATCCGACCCCTTATTAATTTGCTCATATCCACCGTATTTTCTATGC
>CAZMAK010000060.1:0-13994 GCA_964564245.1 uncultured Ectothiorhodospiraceae bacterium
CTGGTAATACACGTTGTCTGCACCGGACGGTGCGTATTCGAGTTCACCCGGCAGCCAGCAGATATCGTTGCGCGGTGTACAGAGCAGGCTACCGGTCGAGGTATTCCGGTTATTGCAGGTCATACGGACACCGACATCCCCGGTACCCGGCGTGTCGCGTCCACAGGGCATACCGGGCGGACAGGTGTAATCCGGCGCACAGGTGGCGCCGGGCGCACAGGGATTGGCTACCGAACAGATTTCACCCACGCAGGCCCCGCACACACCGCCGCAGGCGGTGCAATAGTCGCGGCCTTCTTCGGCACGGCAGACGGCCCGCCCGCCTTCGCATACCGTATGGCCGGGCACGGTGAATCCGGGGGCACGCCCGGCACAGGCATCCGGCCGCGTCGTGCAGGCCTCCCCCTCGCCGGGACAACCGGCACTGCCACCCCCGCCGGCTCCCGCACTGCGGGGCGGCGATGCCACCACAGGCGCCCCGCTGCGCTGGCGTGGTGTCTCGACCTGTAACACCGGCAGGTGTACGGCATCGGAACACAACGCCGGGCGCACGACCGTCACGTCCAGCCCGGCCGACCATTCATACAAGGAGTGAATGTTAGCCGCATCCGGGAAGCGTAGCGTGAATTCGCGGCGCGTGGACAGGAACCCGGTGGGCAGAGTAAATCCTGCCGGTTCAACCATGATACCGTTACGCGTGATACTTTCGGCACCGGGATCGCGATACCCCTTCAGGTTCGCCGTCAGCGCTGCGATCGCCAGATTCTGTGCCGCGAGGCGCAACACGAAGCCGGACTGGTGTGCCACGGGGTCGTAACTCACCTCCGCCCGGGTTATCGAAAGGTCACGTGCTGCTTCCGGCAGGGCCCGGTAACTGAATGGCAGGCGCCTGGATACGCTGCGACCGCGGCTGTCGGTAGCCTCCAGTACATAGGCCACGGTGCCTGCGTCGGGCGCAGCATCCACGATGGCATCCGCCGAGCCGAGTTGTGCCTTCACGCTGCCGGGCCCGGGCACGGCGAAGACCTGGCTGGCTGCACCCGATGCCGGGTTGCGCCAGATCCGGATGCGGTTGACCCGGGCGCCATCCGGCGCCGGATCGACCCGGTAACCGAGCACAGGCGTACGCGGATCCGGATAGGGACAGCCATTCCTGCGTGAAAAAGCACGGATTACCGGTCCGAGTGTACCCTCGAGATCCGCTGCGGGCGGGAGCCTGGCCGCGGGTAACCGGCCTGCCAGGTGATCGCTGATGCCTGCCGCCGTGCCTGCCGGGTGCGTGAGCGGATTGCTGCCCGCACTGCCCGGTGGCGCGATCGGTAACGTGTAGGGCACCGGCGCGGACGGAAACGGTGGTTGTGGCGGTGTTGCCACACGCTCGCCCGGCAGCGTTTGCGTAGCTGGCGGTTTCACGGCAAGCGGCAGCGGCTTGCCGGCAGGGCCGGGTCCCGGCATGCCGGACACACCGGCATTGCATTGCACCATTTGTGGCCCGTTCAATTGCACGCCCGCGCGCCCGTAACTGCGCAAGCGCCCCACTGCCAGTGCCAGCGCCTTGCACGCCGCCACCGCCGGTACCGGCCAGGGACCGGAGACAGTGCAACGGTTTGCCTTGCACTGCCAGTCCAGGCCAGCGGCACGCACCGCGCCCTGTCTGGCCGCGGCCGGCGCCACAGTGATCGCCGTATATTGATAGTCCGTTGCATGCGCCGGTGGCACGCCTGCCAGTCCCTGCAACAGTGACAAAAGCAACACAACCCGGCACACCCCGTAACCGGCAGTCTGAAGATACCTGGTCACACTCCCCTGCTGACGTAGTGCAGAGCCGACGCCATACCCGCTCCATGTACTCATGGCAGGTTCACATCCACATACCAGCGATCGATGTTTTCAAAGCGGTGCACCGGGTTGTCATGCCGGTCGACCAGTTGCACGATCGACGCGCGGCCACCCGGATCGATAACGCGGGCCTGCACGGAAATTTCCGCCATGTCCCAGTTATCCTCGGATTCGATATGGATACCTCTGCCCTGCACGGTGTGGAAATCAAACACCAGCTGGCGCAGGTCAACCAGCGGAAACGGTGCGAGCAACATCCGGTCGATGTGCGCGGTTGCACAGGTGTGCGAGGGAATGCCATGGAAAACCGGCTGCCCGAGTGCCACGTCGAAGCTCCTGCCTTCAACATACCAGGCAAATTTCAGCGTACTGTTCCCGCGCAGGTCATCCTCGCCGCTGCACGCAGTGATGTTGAAACCCTCCACGACCGGCGCATTGCAGCGTTCCAGGTCATGCGGACTCATCTGCCCGCCCGGCGTTTCGAACGACACCAGGCGTCCGGCGCTTCGCGCAAGTGCCTGGCATTCGACAAAATCCCGGTTGACCAGGCGGGTAGTCGTACAGCGATTCCCCGTACAACTCCAGCGCGAGTACAACGTGTCCATGCGTGTATTGGCCGCTACGTTACGCTCCAGGATCGCCACCGGTGATGCCGGTGTTGCGGCCGGTGTCGGCGCAGGTTCGCTGCGCGGTCCGGGCAGACTCACTGCAGGTGCAGGCAACCCGGCTACTGTTCCGGGTTGCGGTGCCGGCACACGCAACGGCGGCAACGCGACCGGCGGCTGGGTCGCCCGCCCGGGCGGCGCGCCGGCCAGCGGTCCGGGCACGGACATGCCGGCCATGCCCGGCGGCTGACCGCCAGGTGTGACACGCGGGGGCGCTGACGGTAATTGTGCACCGGCCGGACCGCCAATTGCAGGAGCTATCCTGGCCGGTGTCTGCAATGTCGACTTTGCTGCGGTCACACCGGCATTGCATTGCTGCATCTGGGCCGGCGTGAGCTGTGCATTGACATGGCCATAACTGCGCAGCCTGCCCACGACCTGCGCCAGCGACCGGCAGGCGCTCACACCCGGTACCGGCCAGGGCCCGCTGAGGCTGCAGCGGTTGCCCTTGCACTGCCAGGTCAGCATCCCGGCCCGCACGGGTCCCTGCCTGGCAGCCGCCGGCGCTTCTGTTACGGCGACATATTGATAGTCCCTGGCATACGCTGCCGGACTACCGAGCGCGCAGAGCAGGAGACTGAAAATGACGACGCCATGGAATTGCTGCCTGAGTACTTTTCTTTCCATGCTGCACCCCCCTCATTTCTGCCTGTTCCGGCCCGTTATTGCAAGCACCGGGCAACCCCTAGGGTACAAACTCGCCGCGCGGTACCGGCTCGGCAACCGGAACACCTTTTGGCGGATCACGCATATCGATGGGCTTGCCGCCACCGCTACCGCCGGTTCTGCCTGATGAATAATTGCTGTCACCGGTATTGCTGACTGCCTCACTGCCCAAACGTGGAGCCGACGAACCTGTACCCGTTGAAGCAGCGCCTTCCTGGCCGGGTCCGGGCTGGCCAGTCATGTCCTGGCGTGAGGTTTGCCGTTTGGTGCAGCGTCCGAGGACCGGATTCCAGTTACAGTTGTCATTACCCGCGCCGGGCGTATTTTCATCGGGCTGACCAAAGGGGCCGTCTTCAGGCTCCCCGACCGTTGTTGCTTCCGGTGGATGCTTGGGATCAGGATTACCACCCGCATCCAGCGCAGAGGAAAACACGGTCGTAGTGCCATCCACGTTATGTGTTGCACCCTTCGTGGTTGAGCTGCCATCGGGGCGTACACTGGTTACCGATGAACTGACCGGTTCACTGGATTGCGGATCTCTGGTTTCCACGCGGGTCGTGCTGCTACCGTCATCCCGTTCTGTCGAGGTTATTGTTACCTTGTTGCCATCACTGTCGGTCGTGCGGCTGACAGTTGTCGTATCACTCGCCGCACCCCTGTCGCCTTTCAGCATTCCACTGACGGGGGAGCCAGGCTGGCCGGTTACCCTGCCGCGCTGCCCCGGCAGCGTAATGCAATCGGCCGGATTCCTCACGCAGTCCCTGGCCGCAGACCCCGGTTGAGGATTACCGCCACCGGCGGCCCCGGGCGCAGGTCGCTTGCCGCCGAGCGCGGTACCGGCCGCCGGGTCGATCGCGCCGGCCGGGCTCTGGCCAATCCCGCGCCGTGCCTGCTCCAGTTGCCTCAGCTGCTCGAGCTGCCGTGCGTTTCCTGCCGCGCGCGCCGCATCATGGTGCGCAAGCCCCGCCGGTGTTACGGGTAATCCGGGTTTCTGTACCAGCGGTCGCTTCGGGTTCTGGACTGCGGGCAGTTGTGCATTGCCTGCGGCGGCGGGCTTCGGAACCTGCACTGCCGGTAACACTTGCACCGGCGGCATTTTGTCCCGGGCTGTGGATGCCTGAGCGGCGTGCAAGTGTTGCACCTTGCCAGCCGGGCCATCAGCAGCCACCGCGGGCAGACTGACAAGGAGGCCGGCACCGAAGACAATGGCGATTGTTTTCATGTTTCTCCCTCCCATGACTGGTTGTTCCTGCACATTGAGTCGCCCTGCACCGCGTCGCGGTTCACTCGCGACCCGGAGGTGCCGTCATTCCGGTTCGCGCGACTTGCCGGGTTTTTCCGCTGCCGGGACCACGATGCGTTCGCGTGCGCGCAGCGAGTCCGGCGCCGCGGAACGCGCTGGTGTCGTGACTGCCGGCACAGACCCGCCCGTCACCGGTCCGGGTACCGTGACGTGGCCAACGTCGACGCCAGGTGTGTCCTCGTGCAATGGGCGGTAATCATCCTGCGTGACGGCACGATTGCGGTGCGGGTCGGACGGATTGGCCGGCAGCGCTGGTGCGACGTCTGTCTGCACGGATTGCTTCGAGGTAAGCGTTTCGGCTGAGCTCGCTGCACTTTCAACCACAACGGCACCGAGCAGTACGCACAGAAAGCAACCGGGTAGTTTCATGTCAACCTCCACTTGCCCGCCGGCCTGCCACCCGGACCCGGCACCGGATACGCCTCGCACGCGGCTTCTGCACTGCGCGCCACCCGGCGATCATCGCGTCGGTGCCGGGTTGATTGCCGGGCTGCGATCAAAGGGATTGTAGGTGCGCGGAACGGCTGCATCACCGTCATCGAGCCGATCCGGATCGATCGCACCGGAACCCGGGCGGCTACTGTCGGCCGGCGCGGTCCAGACCCCCGAGGTGTCGATGGTTGCCGGCGTACTGTCCGGCCGCGCGGTCGACACCCCGATGCAGTCCTTACCGCCGGGACCGGGTTGCGTCACGCTGCCCGGCAGGCCCCCGCCCGGCTTGCCGCAGTCATCTTCACTGGCGCGCTCGCGCGTCATCCCGGACTTGCTGTCCACGATTGCCTGCACAAATCCCGTGGGGCCACCGTTCGGCGTGGTCGAGTCATCGGCAAAGTTCTCGCCCTTGCCGCCCTCGCCTTCCTCACCCTTGTCATCCTCGTGCTCCGGCTTGCTGTCTTCGGAGGAACTGCTGCTTCCGCTGTCGCTGTCCTGGCTTGAATCATCCTTGTCGTCCGAACTGTGATCATCGTCGGAACCGGAACTGCCGCTGCTGCCACTGCTGCCTGAGCTGCTGCCGGAATTCGAACCGGAATCGCTGCCGGAGTCATGGCTGGAATCATTGCCGTGACCGTCGCCGGAATCGTCGTCCTTGTCGCCGCCCTGCTCGTAGCTGCTGTCGCCGGGCGCAAAGGTCACGGTGACTCCGGTGCGTTCGTCATGGATGACCGTACCGCGTTCACTGGAGTCCACGGTCGAACCGGGTGCGGCATAGAAGCCCTTGCTGTTCATCGCACTGCTGCCGTCCGGATTGCGCGGCATACCGTCGGCGCCCAGCTTGGCTCCACCTGCCATGCCGGATGCACGCGCACCCTGTTCCGTGAAAAAAGTCGCCCTGGCACCGCTGGCCGGGTCAAAGACGGTGTGCGCCTTTTCCGTCGACATCGACGAGGTACCGGGTGCTGCGTAGAAGCCCTTGCTGTTCATGGCAGCGCTGCCGTCCGGGTTACGCAGGCCGTCGTCACCGAGCTTGGGTCCGCCAATGAGCTCACCGGAGTTCGGCGCGCCGTCTTCGCTATAGAACGTGGCCTTCACACCGCTGCGTTCGTCAAACACCGTGGTGGCCTTGCCCGTGGAAGAAATCCTGGCGCCGGGCGCGGCACCGGAGATCCCGGTCGATGGTAACGGCGCCTTTTCCAGCCCGCTGCCCGCAGCCACCCCGGCAGGTTGCGCCGCGGCGTGACCGGGCAGTGCCTCATGCGACCCGATGACGCCACCGGTATGATCGACTCCGCCGCCTGGCAGTTGGACAGGCGCACCGGCACCGGCCCCCGCCGCGCCACCGGCCACACCACCGCTCACGCCGGCTGGCGTCAGCTTGTCATTCAGCTTGCCTGGCAGCTTGGAAGGCCGAACCAGGCTCGCCGGCGGTGCGTTTTCCCGGTAACCGGCCCCGGCCGGCGCCACGCCACCTGAACCGGTGCCCACGATGTGCCGCGTACCGGGCAAGGCCGCACGGGGGTCGCGATGAACGGTGCTACCCGGCTGGGCAGGGGCTGCAGGCAGCGGCAAGTGCATGGCGGCAGTACCCGGTTGTTGTACTGCCGGCAGCTGTCCCGTCCGGACTGCGGGCAGGCGGCCATTTTGCACGGCTGGCAGGCCGGCGGCCTTCGGTGTCTGCAACGTACCGGGCTGATTGACCGCGGGCAGACGGGCGGTGGATGACGACCGTTTACTGCTGTGTGGTGTGACCCCGGTGACGGGAACTGCCGTGGTCTTTGCACTGGCCGGGCCTGTCACGCGATCCGCCGCCTGTGCCGGCGCACCGGTCATCAGGCTGATAGCGATGGCAATCATTGAACATCGGGTTGCGCGTTTCATGCGGTTCTCTCCCTGCGTGTCGGTTGGTAAACCTGTGTCGCATGAACGCGTTGAACGGTTCATGTTGGCAGTATTCGCAAACTGACGAGCGCCCGGGATAATGCGCGGCACCGGGAAAATGCCATTCAGCCATAAAGATAGCCGATATCCCTGATTCATTCTATTCAGAGACGTCCGATCAGGTCTGGCATCTTCGCGCAAGCGGAAACCCGGCATCCGGCGGAATTGGCAAGACGGGATGATTCGCCGCGCTCGGCCTCTGGACCGGGCACAGGGTGTTCAGGACACCATCCATGCGGTCCCGCATGTAGAGAAATGAAGGATGCGTAGCTTCACGGACATACCGGCCCGGGGTGCCGGTGCTACCCGGGCACTGCCAGCGCGGCACTGACGATGGCCTGTGCCTCCCGCTGGATGCGGCGCAGGTGCTCCGTGCCCAGGAAGCTCTCGGCGTAGACCTTGTAGATATTCTCGGTGCCGGACGGTCGTGCGGCAAACCAGCCGTTTTCCGCCACCACCTTCAGGCCACCGATGGCCGCCCCGTTGCCGGGCGCCTCGGTGAGGATGGCCGCGATCTTTTCGCCGCCCAGTTCGTCGGAATGCACCTGCTGCGGCGAGAGCCGTGCCAGCCGCTGCTTCTGTTCGGGGGTCGCCGGCGCATCCACGCGGTCGAAGGACGAGGCGCCGAACTCGCGTTCGAGTTCCCGATAGATTTCACCGGGATCGCGGCCGAACTGTGCCGTCATCTCCGCCGACAACAGCGCCGGGATGATGCCGTCCTTGTCGGTGGTCCACACGCTGCCGTCACGGCGCAGGAAGGATGCACCGGCACTCTCCTCGCCGCCAAAACCCAGTGAGCCGTCAAACAGGCCGTCGGCAAACCACTTGAAACCGACCGGTACTTCGTAAAGACGGCGGCCGAGCTTCGCTGCGACGCGGTCGATCATCTGGCTGCTGACGACGGTCTTGCCAACGGCCGCCTTCCGGCTCCAGCCCGGCCGGTGCCGGAACAGGTAGTAGATCGAAACGGCCAGGTAATGGTTGGACGGCAGCAGGCCCGCACTGCGCGTAACGATCCCGTGCCGGTCATGGTCGGTGTCGCAACCGAAGGCGATATCGAAGCGGTCCTTGAGACCGATCAGGCCCTGCATGGCATGGGATGAGGACGGGTCCATGCGGATCTGCCCGTCCCAGTCCACGGTCATGAAGCGGAAGGTCGGGTCGACGGCGTCGTTCACCACCGTGAGATTCAGGCCGTAGCGCTCGGCGATCCGGTCCCAGTAGTGCACGCCGGCCCCGCCCAGCGGGTCCACGCCCATGCGGATGTCCGCGCTGCGAATCGCCTCCAGGTCAAGCACGTTGCCGAGATCGTTGACGTAGCCACCGGGATAGTCGTGGCGGTGCGTGGTCGGCGCGCGCAGGGCCTGCTCGTACGGCAGGCGTTGCACGCCCTGGAGACCGTTCTCCAGCAGCGCGTTGGCGCGTGTCTCGATCCAGCCGGTGATGTCCTTGTCCGCCGGTCCGCCGTTGGTCGGGTTGTATTTGAAGCCGCCGCTGTCGGGCGGATTGTGCGACGGCGTGATGACGATGCCATCGGCCAGCCCGCTGTCACGGCCACGGTTGTATACCAGGATGGCGTGCGAGATCACCGGCGTCGGTGCGTATTCATCGTCCTCGGCAAGCATGACCTCGACGCCGTTGGCGGCCAGCACCTCCAGTGCGCTGGCGGCGGCCGGTTCCGACAGCGCGTGGGTGTCGATACCGAGGAACAGCGGGCCATCGATACCCTGCTGGTTGCGGTATTCGCAGATGGCCTGGCTGATGGCAAGCACGTGCCATTCGTTGAAACTGTGCTCGAACGAACAGCCGCGATGACCCGAGGTGCCGAACGCGACCCGGTGCGCGGACACGGACGGATCGGGCCGATGGGTGTAGTAGGCCGAGATGAGCCGGGGCACGTTCACCAGCAGCGCGGGCGGTGCGGGCTTGCCCGCCAGCGGGGAGAGATGGGCTTCCACGTTTTCTGGTTCTTTCATTCCTGCTCCGGCAATCCTGTTCCGTTCATGGTCATGTGCCTGCCTCATTCCTCCAGCAGGGCGATGCGCTGACGCAGCGCCTCCACCTCTTCCAGCAACTCCAGTGCCAGTGCCGCCCCGGCCAGGTTCAGCCCGAGATCGGTCTGCAGGTGCCGGACGATGCGCACCCGGCGCAGGCAGTGGCCCTGGAAGTGCCAGCGGGCGGGATCTGCCCCGGCCGGCTCGATCACGCCTTCCTCCACCAGCGCCAGCAGCCACTCGGCCGGCATGCCGCAGGTGCGGCTGAGTTCGCCCAGGGTAAATTCGGTACTGTCATCCACGATGATGCCGCTCAGTATGGTCTGGCTGGTCATTGTCTATACCCCCATGCCCGCTCTCGGGTTGAAGGCCAGCTGGCTGGCCAGTTCCCGGTACGCCGCCCGGGCCGGTTCGGTGTTGGCCGGGGGTGCCACCACGCTCAGGGTGATATAGAGATCACCGGCGGGCTTGCCGGGCAGGCCGCGGCCCTTCAGGCGCAACTTGCTGCCGCTGCTGGAACCCGGGGGAATCTTCAGATCCACCTTGCCGTCCGGGGTCGGCACCGTCACCGTGTCACCCAGCGCCGCCTCCCAGGGCGTCACCGGTAACTGCATGTGCAGGTCGCGCCCTTCCGCACGGTAAAAGGGGTGGGGCCGGAAATGGATCTCCAGGTAGAGATCACCGCCTGCACCCTGCCCCATGCCCGGCATGCCCTGCCCCGCCAGGCGGATCATCTGGCCCTCCCGGATGCCCCTGGGAATCTTCACGTTCAGCGTACGGCTGGTCAGCTGCATGCGACCCTGGGCATCCAGCGACGGTACCTGCAGGCTGATGCTGCGCGCCGCACCGTGAAAGCTGTCTTCCAGGTCCACGACCACCTTGGCGTGATGATCCTGGCCACGTGCGTCGAAGCGGGATCGGAACCCGTGCGCGCCATGCGCCTGCCGGCCAAACAGTTCTTCGAAGAAATCACTGAAACCACCACCGGCCGCATCGGTGAATCCGCCACCGCGGAACTCGAAACCGGAATCCCAGTCCGGCGGCGGGTGAAATTCCTGCCCGGCCCTGTAGTTGGCGCCGAGGTGATCGTAGGCGGCGCGCTTCTCCGGGTCCTTGAGTACCTCGTAGGCCTCGCCGACCTCCTTGAAGCGTTCCTCCGCGTCGGACTCCTTGCTGACATCCGGATGATACTTGCGCGCCAGCTTGCGGTAGGCGCGCTTGATCTCATCCTGCGAGGCGTCGCGCTTGAGCCCCATGATCTGGTAGTAATCCCGGTATTCCAATTCCCGCTCCCTGCTCTGGCCCGGCCTTGCGCCGTGCCGGTGACTGATCCCGCGTAGAATACCTGTCCCGCCTGGATCCATCCATACAACCGGCCCGCTTCCGGGCACACCCGACTTCCCGGGACATACCGTCCCTTGGTCGTACGACCTCGGCACAATAGACGAGCACCGTCGCGTTACCCATGATTTATCTCATGAAAAAAATCATATCCAGTCTGCTGTTTGCCGCCTGTGTGTGTTCGTCCATGCTCGCCGCTGCGCCGGTACTCGCCGGCTCACTGGGCTTTACCGCGTCCTCCATCCAGCCGGACGATCCGGACGACGGTTGTTGACGCGGGGGAACCAGGTTCCCGGAAAACGTGGTCTGTCCCACTGCTGTCCCCTATTTCCCCGGCAGGTGTGCGAGGGACTCCTCGATGGCCTCCGCGGGAAAATCGAAGTCTTCCAGTTCGTTGTTCAGGTACCGGTCATAGGCGGACATGTCGAAGTGACCGTGCCCGGACAGGTTGAACAGGATGGTCCGCGGCTCACCGGTCTGCGCACACTCCCGCGCGGAGCGAATGGCACCGGCCACGGCATGATTCGACTCCGGCGCCGGCACGATGCCTTCCGTGCGCGCGAACAGCACGCCGGCCTCGAAGGTCTCCAGTTGCGGAATGGCGATGGCGTCCACCAGCCCTTCGTAATGCAACTGGCTGACCAGCGGTGAATCGCCGTGGTAGCGCAGACCGCCGGCATGGATGCCGGGCGGTACGAAATCGTGTCCCAGCGTGTGCATCTTCAACAGCGGGGTCAGCCCGATGGCATCGCCGAAATCGTAGGTATACGGGCCCCTGGTCAGGGTCGGACAGGAGGTCGGCTCCACCGCGACCAGGCGCACCTCCCGGCCGGCCGCCTTGTCGGCAAAAAACGGGAACGCGATCCCGCCGAAATTGGAACCGCCGCCACAGGGCGCGTAGACCTCGTCCGGGTAATCTCCTGCCAGTGCCAGCTGTTGCTTCGCCTCCTGGCCGATGATGGTCTGGTGCAACAGCACGTGATTGAGCACCGAACCCAGCGCATAGTTGGTGTCCTTGCGCCCGGCGGCCTCCTCCGCCGCCTCGGAGATGGCGATGCCCAGCGAACCGGGCGAGTCGGGATGGTCCGCCAGGATCTTGCGGCCGGACGCCGTCCGGTCGGTGGGGCTGGCAAATACCTCGGCGCCCCAGGTCTGCATCATCGAACGGCGATACGGCTTTTGCTCATAACTGACCTTGACCATGTACACCCGCACCTCGAGCCCGAACAGCTGGCCCGCCAGTGCCAGCGCACAGCCCCACTGGCCCGCGCCCGTCTCCGTGGAGAGGCGGTTGATTCCGGCAACCTTGTTGTAATATGCCTGCGCAACCGCGGTATTGGGCTTGTGCGAGCCGGCGGGACTGACCGACTCGTTCTTGTAGTAGATCTTCGCCGGCGTGCCCAGTGCCTGCTCCAGGCGATGCGCGCGATACAGTGGCGAGGGACGCCAGAGTTGCAACACCTCGCGCACCGGTTCGGGAATCGGGATCCAGCGCTCGGCACTGACCTCCTGCTCGATCAGGCTGTCGGGAAAGATGGCCTGCAGCGCCTCCGGGCCGACCGGCTTGCCATCCGGCCCCAGCGGTGGTGCCGGCGGATTCGGCATGTCGGCGACGACGTTGTACCAGTGGGTGGGAATGTCGGATTCGTTCAACAGGATCTTGGTGGACATGGCGTTCTCCTGCGTGATGGATTGAGTAGCGCGAGGCCGTGATCAACACTCCGGGACCCGCTGAACGGCGAACCGGCGGACCGTATCCTGCATGGTTCCCCGCAACCCGGCCGGATTCCGGCCGCACAGGGCAAGGGGGCGTCGAGTGTAGTGGATCACGTGGACACGGATCAAACAGCACGGCAGCAAACCGGGATGTCGCGGACGAGCGGTACGGCGCACCGCTCACAACCACTGCTGTCTCACCTCCGTCAGCTGGACGTCCCTGGCCTCCGCGCACACCTGCCGCACCCGCGCCATGTCCGATTCCAGCTGCCGCCGGTCATTGCCCAGCAGGCACACCGCGATGACCGCCCGTTGCCACTTGTCCTGGTGATCGACCTCGGCGACCGAGGCGTTGAAGCGCGCACGCAGACGACCCTTCAGGCCGTGCACGGCACTGCGCTTGTCCTTCAGGGACTGCGCCCAGGGGATCAGGAGCTCGATCGTGAGCAGGGTAATGAACAGGTCCGGATCAGACACGGTATCCATGGACGGCGTATGGAACCGCAGGACACGCTCAGGGAGCGCGGCGCGGACGCACCAGGACCGCCACCGCCAGCACCACACTGGTCAGCAACAACGCAACGGACGCCACCATCAGCGCCTCGGCCATGGTGATACCGAACGGTAACGCCGGCGTATAGCCACAGCTGGTCTGCACCTCGAACAGGGCCGGCAACCACTGGTCCGGGACAAACCAGGACGGCAGGCCCAGGTCAAACCCGCAACTGCCCTCGACGAAGCCGCGTTCCGTACCCAGTAACACATAGGAACGCTCCGTCATCCACGCGGCAACCCCGATCATCAGCAGATGTCCGGCCGGCACGGCAAACCGGGCGCGACGCAGCGCAAGCACCAGCAGTGCAACCACGACCAGCAGCACCATCAGGAGACGCATCTGGATGCACAATACACACGGCTGCTCATCCAGCACATACTGGTAATACAGCGCAATCCCCTCGGATGACAGGCCATACAGCACCAGCGCCCACCAGTAATATGCACTTTTTCCCATGCAGGCCAGTGTATCGAGCACAACCACACCTCGTTTTGTACAGCCCGGGTTGCCCGGTATGGTAACATTTCCGGAAATCGGGCAGTCAACCGGATCCGGTCCCCTCACCGCAACCCTCTACCGGGGGAGAGGGAGCGTACGGAACAGTAGTGCTCTGTCCCTGTTTACCTGCAACCATACACCAGGGGTCATTTCGTCATGCCACAGCGTACCGGTTTATTCGCAGTCCTGCTTGCCTGTTCCGCCTTCACCCTGCCCGGAGCAGGCGAGGTCCATGCCGATCCTGCCCGCCCGGATCCGGTCGTTACCACACAGCAGGCCCACCCGGGCCGGTTGACCGGCAAGGTGACGGATGTTGCCGAGGCCGCCGGCTACACCTATGCCGAGGTCGACACCGGCAGCGGGAAGGTCTGGGCGGCAACGCCCACCACCCCGGTCAAGGTCGGTGACACGATCGCGTTCACCACCGAGATGCCGATGGAGAACTTTCACAGCAACGCGATGAACCGCGATTTCCCGGTGGTCTATTTTGTCAGGAGTTTCATGGCCGATACCGCGGCGGGAACGGCCCGCGCACCCGTGAACATGGCCTCACCCCATGACGCCATCGCGGCGGCGGCCAATGCCGGACCGGTCAAGGGCATCGACAAGGTCAAGGGCGGTTACAACATCGCCGAACTCTATGACGGCAAGAAAACACTGGCCGGCAAGACCGTGCGTGTGCGCGGCAAGGTCACCAGATACACCGCCGGTGTCATGGGCAAAAACTGGATCCACATCCGGGACAGCAGCAGCGCGGATGACCTGGCCGTCACCACCAGCGGCACGGCGGCCCTGGACAACGTGATCGTCGTCGAGGGTAAGCTCGAGTTGAACAAGGATTACGGTTACGGCTACGTCTACCCGTTGATCGTGGAAGACGCCACGGTGACGCAGGAATAGGAATTACCATTGCTGTCCCACAAACTCCCTCTCCCTCCGGGACGCCTGCAGGGATGCAGGCGGTAGAGCAACGCAGGGAGCAGTTGCCGAGAAGGGACGCACGGTTTGTTCAGCCGGGGTTGAATTTCATGTCCCAACTC
>CAZMAK010000061.1:0-13476 GCA_964564245.1 uncultured Ectothiorhodospiraceae bacterium
GCAGCTGTTCAAGCAGCTGCTGATGATGGGCGGCATGGACCGCTACTACCAGATTGCGCGCTGTTTCCGCGACGAGGATCTCCGTGCCGATCGCCAGCCGGAATTCACCCAGCTCGACATCGAGACCGCGTTTCTCGACGAGAATGCCATCATGGGCCTCACCGAGACCATGGTGCGCGGCCTGTTTCAGAACATACTGGGTGTCGAGCTGCCCGACCCGTTCCCGCGCTTGACCTGGGCCGAGTGCGTGCGCCGCTTCGGCACCGATCGTCCCGACCTGCGCATCCCGCTGGAGCTGGTCGATCTCGCCGACGTCATGCAGGCGGTGGAATTCAAGGTGTTCTCCGGGCCGGCCAACGACCCGGAAGGTCGCATCGTTGCGCTGCGCGTGCCTGGCGGCGGCGAGATCAGCCGCAAGGACATCGACGACTACACGAAATACGTCGGCCGCTACGGGGCGAAGGGGCTGGCCTACATCAAGGTCAACGACGTGGCCGCGGGCCGCGACGGCCTGCAGTCGCCGATCCTGAAGTTCCTGCCCGATGCGGTGGTCACGGCGATCATCGAACGCACCGGCATGCAGGACGGCGACCTGGTGTTCTTCGGCGCGGACAAGGCGCGCGTGGTGAACGAATCGCTGGGCGCGCTGCGGGTGAAACTGGGTCACGACCGCGCGCTGGTGGAGGGCGAGTGGAAACCGCTGTGGGTGATCGATTTCCCGATGTTCGAATGGGACGAAAAGACCCGGCGCTGGATGGCGTTGCACCACCCGTTCACTGCGCCGAACATCGACGACCTCGAGCTGCTGGAGGCCAACCCGGGTGCCGCATTGTCACGCGCCTACGACATGGTGCTGAACGGTACCGAACTGGGCGGCGGCTCGATCCGTATCCACCGCGCCGGGATGCAGCAGGCGGTGCTGCGCCTGCTGGGCATCGGCGACGAGGAGGCGCGCGAGAAGTTCGGTTTCCTGCTCGACGCGCTCAAATTTGGTTGCCCGCCGCACGGCGGCCTGGCCTTCGGGCTCGACCGCATGGTGATGTTGATGACCGGCGCGAGTTCCATCCGCGAGGTCATGGCCTTCCCCAAGACCCAGACCGCGGCCTGCCCGCTGACCAACGCCCCCTCCGCAGTGGCCACCGGCCAGCTGATCGAGCTGGGTATCCACCTGCGCAAGCCGCCGGTGCTGGAGTCCTGAGACAACCTCGTGGATCCTTGCGGTTTCAGATGGGTGGCGCTACTTCACATGCGAGTCTGCCGTGATGGCTGACAGGGGGGTGTGCAGACGATGAAAAAGGACATTCTGCTGCTGCTGGTGGTTACCGTCGCCACCCTGCTGGTGGCGCTGGGACTGATCCACCGCTATGCGCCCCAACTGCTGGGTGCTCCGCCGGACCTGCAACTGGTCGCGCTCGATAAAAAACTCCCGGCATTCTATGCCGGTGCGCTGCGTGCGCCGGAGAACAGCAAGGAATTTCTGCTCAAGGATCCGCTGACCCGCGTGCGTGGCCGTCCGTTTTACCCGGTCATGCCGGGGGTCGGTCCGCACGATATGCTGGGGTTCCGCAATGCCGGGGTACCCGATACCGCAGATATCGTCACCATCGGCGACAGCATGACCTATGGCAACAACGCGTTCATGGAACAGAACTGGCCGGCCTGGATGCAGGCTGCACTGCAGCGGCCGGAAGTGAACGTCTACAACATGTCCATCGGCGGCTGGACCGCAATCCAGTACCTCGACATGATGGATTACGCACCTCGTTTCAGACCCTACGCGGTCGTGGTCGCGTTTTACACCGGGAACGATCCCCTCGAGGCGTTCCAGATGGTGAAGGGGAATGACAACTGGCACTGGCTCATGGACACCGACGGAATCACCGCGTCCGGGCTGCCAAAGTTCTCACTGGATGTGCCGCCGCAGGAACAGTGGCCGGTGCGGTTTGCGGATGGTGTACACACCGTGTTCACGCCACAGCTGCGACTGATCTCGAACACGCGCCACCCGGCCACCGATGCCGGTTATGCCATCCTGGCAAGGGCGGCGGGACTGATGGCGGAGAAGGCCGGCAAGGCCGGTGTGCAGCTGATCTTTACCATCATCCCGACCAAGGAACTGGCGTTTGCCCGCAAGGTGGAGGCCGAGGGGCTGGAAGCGCCACCGCAGTACCGGGACCTGGTAGCGGCGGAAACCGGCCGGATCCAGACGCTGGCGGCCGAGCTTGGTGCCTTGCCGGGTGCCCGTTATGTCGACGTGGTCGAGCCCCTGCAGCAGGCGGCGCTGGGATCGGTAGCCCTGTATCCCGAGAACATCAACGGCCACCCGGTGGCGGCCGGCTACCGGGTGATCGGCGAGCGCATCGCCACGGCCGTCGCCGGACGGGTGCCGGAACCGTATTGCGGGCTGTACGTGGAATCCTCAGGCAAGCAGTACTTTCCGATCCTGGTCAGCCGCGCGGGGGTCTGGCACATCGCTGCACAGTCCGTGCTGCAGCAGAACGGCTGGCCGGATGGCAGCAAGGCCACGGTCGCCGATCCGCGCCGCCTGGCGCGGCTGCCACAACTGGGCTCCCTGAACCGGGTCGACCCGCCGCACTTTGGCCCCGCCATGTGCCAGGACACGCCGGCCGGCTGAGCGGGTGCCCGCCGGGGCCGGCGGTCAATTCCGTGTCCCGTCCACACAATGCTAGAATGCGCGCAATCCATTGCAAGAGGTCGGAATTTCATGGCAGGTCACAGCAAGTGGGCGAATATCCAGCATCGCAAGAATGCCCAGGACGCCAGGCGCGGCAAACTGTTCACCAAGCTGATCCGCGAGATCACCGTTGCGGCGCGCATGGGCGACCCGGACCCGTCCACCAACCCGCGCCTGCGCATGGCGGTGGACAAGGCGCTCACCGCCAACATGACCAAGGACACCATCGAGCGCGCCATCAAGCGCGGCTCCGGTGCACAGGACGGCGCTAATTTCGAAGAGGTGCGTTACGAGGGTTACGGTCCCGGCGGTGTGGCGGTGATGGTCGACTGCATGACCGACAACCGCAACCGCACCGTGGCCGAGGTGCGCCATGCCTTCACCAGGGCCGGCGGCAATCTCGGCACCGACGGCTCGGTCGCGTTCCAGTTCACCAAGGCCGGCGTGCTGAGCTACCCGGCCGACAGTGACGAGGATGTGCTGATGGAGGCGGCGCTGGAGGCCGGCGCCGACGATGTACAGACCAATGACGACGGTTCCTTCGACGTGCTGACGCCGCCGGAACAGTTCATCGACGTGCGCGAGGCCATGACCGCGGCCGGGCTTGAACCGGAGCAGGCCGGCATCACCATGCGCGCGACCAACACGGTGGCGCTGGGGCTGGACGACGCCGAGAAGATGGTGCGCATGCTGGATCGCCTCGAGGACCTGGATGACGTGCAGGAGGTCTATTCCAACGCGGACATCGCCGAGGATATCCTGGCGCAGCTGGGATGAGCCGCTGACCGGCGGCGTCCGGTCCTGCAGTTGGCCTGCTATGACGCAGGCGCGAAAGGGTTGTCCGGTGATCCGCGGACGGTGTCCGGTCCGGCAGTGTTGAATCATACGCAGCGAATGGCTGCAGTTTTTCAATCGACGGGGGATACACCGACCTATGATCCGCATCCTCGGCATTGACCCCGGTTCCCGGGTGACGGGTTACGGCATCGTCGACCAGGACGGCCAGCAGATCCGCTACGTGGCAAGCGGCTGCATCCGTACCCGTGGCGATGCGCTGGCCGAGCGGCTTGGCATCATCTTCGACGGCGTCAGCCGCATCATCGCCGAATACCTGCCCGGGGAAATGGCCATCGAACGTGTGTTTCTCAACAAGAATGCCGACTCCGCGCTCAAGCTGGGCCAGGCGCGCGGTGCGGCGATCTGCGCCGGCGTGCAGCAGGGCGTGGTGGTGGACGAGTACGCCGCGCGCGAGATCAAGCAGGCCGTGGTCGGCACCGGCGCGGCCAGCAAGGAACAGGTGCAGCACATGATGTGTGTGCTGCTGGCCCTGCACCGCTCGCCGCCCGGCGATGCCGCCGACGCGCTGGCCGTCGCCATCTGCCACGGCCATCACCGCGAGACCCGCCGGCGCATGCAGTCACTGCAGGCCCTGCGGGGCGGGGCGCTGACATGATCGGGCTACTGCGCGGCATCATCCTCGACAAGCAGCCGCCGCGGCTGCTGATCGATGTGCAGGGGGTCGGCTACGAGGTCGACGCACCCATGACCACCTTCTACGACCTGCCGGCGACGGGCGAGTCCGTCACGCTGTATACCCATCTCGCCGTGCGCGAGGACGCACACACGCTGTACGGATTCCTGCGGTTGTCCGACCGCGAACTGTTCCGCAATCTGCTCCGGGTCAACGGCGTCGGTGCCCGGCTGGCACTCGGCATCCTGTCCGGCATGGACAGCCGCCAGTTCATCGCCTGTGTGCAGGGGGACGATGCCGGTGCACTGGTGCGCCTGCCGGGGATCGGCAAGAAAACCGCCGAGCGGCTGATCATCGAACTCCGCGACCGCCTGCCGAAGGCGGCGACCTTCGACGGGGCCGTGGCCGGCAGCGCAGTGCCGTCAACGGCCGCCAGTCCGGTCGAGGAGGCGGTCAGCGCGCTGGTCGGGCTGGGCTACAGGCCGCAGGAGGCCAGTCGCATGGTGCGTGCGGTGGACGCCACCGCGCTCTCTCCCGAGGAGATCATCCGCCAGGCCCTGCAGGCCACAATCGCTTGATTCCGGCCGCGCACGCGCGGACACTAGCATGCCATGATCGAAGCGGACCGGCTGGTGACTCCCAAGGGCCTGCGCGAGGACGAGATCCTCGACCGCACGGTCCGCCCGCAGCGGCTCGCGGATTATGTGGGACAGCCGCAAGTCTCTGAGCAAATGGATATCTTTATCCAGGCGGCGCGCCGGCGCGGGGACGCCCTGGACCACACCCTGATCTTCGGCCCGCCCGGGCTGGGCAAGACCACACTGGCGCACATCATTGCCAACGAGATCGGTGCCAACCTGCGCCATACCTCCGGCCCGGTGCTGGAACGACCCGGCGACCTGGCCGCGCTGCTGACCAACCTGGAACCGCATGACGTCCTGTTCGTGGACGAGATTCACCGGCTGAGCCCCGTGGTGGAGGAGATCCTCTATCCGGCCATGGAGGATTTCCAGCTCGATATCATGATCGGCGAGGGGCCGGCGGCGCGCTCCATCAAGCTCGACCTGCCGCCGTTTACACTGGTGGGCGCGACTACGCGTGCCGGTTTATTGACATCCCCGTTACGTGACCGCTTCGGGATCGTGCAGCGGCTGGAGTTCTACCACGCCGGCGACCTGGCGACGATCCTGCAACGCGCGGCGGGCATCCTGCATATCGCCATCGATGCCGACGGTGCCACCGAACTGGCGCGGCGCTCACGCGGTACGCCACGCATCGCCAACCGCCTGCTGCGGCGTGTGCGCGACTACGCCGAGGTCAAGGCCGACGGTCGCATCACCCGCGCGGTCGCCGGCGCGGCGATGAACATGCTCAACGTCGACCAGCTCGGTTTCGATACCCAGGACCGCAAGCTGCTGACCACCATCATCGAGAAATTCGGCGGCGGACCGGTCGGCGTGGACAACCTGGCCGCGGCCATTGGCGAGGAACGCGGCACCATCGAGGACGTGCTGGAACCCTACCTGATCCAGCAGGGCTATATCATGCGGACCCCGCGCGGACGCATCGCCACGCGCCATGCATACCTCCACTGCGGACTGAAACCACCGGTGCACCTGCTGCAGGAATCCATGGAACTGCTCGCCGACGAGGGTGATGCCTGACGGCCTTGTTCCCCCGTCCGTCACCGACACAACGCATCAGGCAGGCGGATGCACCACGCATGTGCACCGACCTTTCCGCAGTGCTTCCAGGCGTCACTGATTGGCGACATTTGCAATCGGGCGCGGATTGATGATGATTAGCCACTGGCGATTGATTCCGGCCGTGTTTTGCAGGGAATTTTCACCCTGCGGTGCGGTCAACAGGAGACAGACTCAGGGTGGCGAATTTTCATTGGCCGGTGCGCGTATATTACGAGGATACCGACAGCGGCGGCGTGGTATATTACGCCAACTATTTGCGCTTCATGGAGCGTGCCAGGACCGAGTGGATGCGTGCGTTGGGTTTCGAGCAGGATCGCCTGCTCCATGACTACGGTCTGTTGTTCGCGGTGCGTTCTGCCAGCCTGGAATTCCTGTCCCCGGCACGCTTCAACGACGAGCTTGACGTCAGCGCCGGGGTGCAGCGGCGCGCCCGCGCCAGCCTGACGTTTCAACAGGTCATCACCCGCCGCACGGCACCGGACACACCGCTGTGCACCGGGCAGCTGAAGATCGCCTGTCTCGACGCCGCCACGTTCCGGCCGCGCCCCATACCCGATTTTCTCTACCAGGAGCTTCCGGATGTCGACTGACCTGTCCTTTTTCCACCTGATCCTGGGCGCCAGCGTGGTGGTGAAGCTGGTGCTGCTGCTGTTGCTGGTCGTGTCCATGGTGTCGTGGACCATGATCTTCCGGCGCCGCGCGGCACTGATCGAGGCGCAGGATGCCGCGGACGATTTCGAGGACCGTTTCTGGGCCGGTGGCGATCTCGGTACCCTCTATCGCGAGCTGTCGGCCGGCGAGGATGACGCCATCGGCATGGCCGGCATCTTCCAGGCCGGCTTCAGCGAATTCGCGCGCCTGCGCAAGCAGACCGGCAGCGATGCGCGCAGCGTGGTCGAGGGAGCGCAGCGCGTCATGCGCGTGGTGCTGTCGCGCGAGACCGACGACCTCGAGACACACCTGTCGTTCCTCGCCACCGTGGGTTCCACCAGTCCCTACGTCGGCCTGTTCGGCACGGTATGGGGCATCATGAATTCGTTCCGCGGGCTGGGCAACGCGCAGCAGGCGACGCTGTCGATGGTCGCGCCGGGCATTGCCGAGGCGCTGATCGCCACCGCCATGGGCCTGTTCGCGGCGATCCCGGCGGTAATTGCCTACAACCGCTACTCCAACACGGTCGAGCGGCTGATCAACCGTTACGACAATTTCCTGGAGGAATTCTCCACCATCCTGCAGCGACAGGCCCATGTCGAGCGCAGCGAGTAGGCGGAAGCACCGGTATGGCCCGTCATCGAGTCCGTAAAAAACCCATGGCCGACATCAACGTCGTGCCATACATCGACGTCATGCTGGTCATGCTGGTGATCTTCATGGTCACGGCGCCGCTGCTTACCCAGGGCGTCAAGGTGGAGCTGCCAAAGGCGGACGCCAGCCCGGTCGAGGAGCCGGACAAGGAGCCGCTGGTGGTCAGCGTCGATGCGGACGGCGCCCTGTACCTGAACGTGGGTGACGAGCCCGGCAAGGCGGTCGATGCCGACACGCTGGTGAACAACATTGCCGCCGTGCTGCGCCGCCAGCCCGGCAAGCGCGTGCTGGTGCGCGGCGATCACCGGGTGGATTACGGCGCCGTGATCGGGGCCCTGGTGCTGCTGCAGCGCGCGGACATCACCAATGTCGGCCTGGTCACCGAACCGCCGGAGCGCTAGGCCATCAGCATGCTGAGCGTGATTCGCGAGAACCCGCGCGCCTTTGCGTATGCGGTGCTGATGCACCTGGTGCTGCTGGTGTTGCTGATCATCGGACTGGACTGGACGCCGAAGGTGTCGGCGCCCGGCAGCAACCAGCCGATCCAGACCGAGCTGGTCACACACGATCCGCTGAAACAGATCGAGCAACGCAAGCAGGAACAGGAACGGCAGCACCGGGCCGAGCAGGAGAAGCAGCGCAAGGCCGAGGAAAAGGCGGCGGCGGAAGCGAAGCAGAAGGCCGCGGCCAGAAAGAAGGCGGAGGCCGAGGCAAAGCAAAAGGCGGCGCTGGCAGCCAGGAAGAAGGCGGAGGCCGAGGCGCAGGTAAAGGCAGCGGCAGAAGCCAAGCAGAAGGCGGCGGAGGCAGCGAAGAAGGCGGAGGCCGAGGCGCAGGAAAAGGCCGCGGCGGAAGCGAAGCAGAAGGCCGCGGAGGCCGCGAAGAAGGCGGAGGCCGAGGCGAAAAAGAAGGCGGCAGCCGAGGCGCAGGCAAAGGCCGCGGCGGAAGCCAGGAAGAAGGCGGAGGCGGAGCTGCAGGCGCAGCTGGCGGCCGAACAGGAGGAACAGCGTGCACAGGATGCCCTGTCGAAGTACATTCCGTACATTCAGGACAAGGTCACCCGCAACTGGATCCGGCCGCCGGGCAGCCCGGAAGGGCTGGTGTGCGTGGTGAAGGTGCGGCTGATCCCGGGTGGGGAAGTGGTGGGCGCAACCGTGATCCGGAGCAGTGGCGATCCGGTGTTCGACCGCTCGGTGGAAACCGCCGTGCTGAAGGCGTCCCCGCTGCCGTTGCCGCCCGACGCGTCCCTGTTCGATCATTTCCGGGAAATCAATTTCAATTTCAATCCAGGCAGATAAAGGAAACCTACAGGATATGCACAAGCTGAGAATCGTCGTGGGCCTGTGGTGGCTGCTGGCCGTTGCACCGGCGCATGCCGCACTGACCATCGAGATCACCCAGGGCGTGGAGGGCGCCGTACCGATTGCGGTCGTGCCGTTCGGCTGGACCAACACGGCCGGCCTGCCGCCGGAGAACATCTCCGCGATCGTCGCCGGCGACCTCAACCGCAGCGGCCGCTTCGAGTCACTGCCGGACCGCGACCTGGTTGCACACCCGACCGAGGCGTCGCAGGTGCAGTTTCACAACTGGCGCATGGTGAACGTCGATTACGTGGTGATCGGCAAGATCCTGCCGACCGGTGCGGACCGCTACGACGTGCAGTTCCAGCTGTTCGACGTGTTCCGTGGCAAACAGGTCGCGGGCTACAGTATCCCGGGGGCGCGTGCCGACCTGCGCCGGATCGCGCACCAGATCAGCGACATCATCTACAAGGAAGTCACCGGCGAGCGTGGCGCCTTCAATACCCGGATTGCCTACATCACCACCAGCGGTACCGGCAAGGGCAAGACCTATACCCTGCTGGTGGCGGATTCGGACGGCTACAACCCGCAAACCATCCTGACCTCGCAGCAGCCGTTGATGTCGCCGGCCTGGTCGGCGGATGCGCGCCAGATCGCCTACGTCTCGTTCGAACGGAAGACCGCCGAGATCTACGTGCAGACCGTCGCCACCGGGCAGCGCAACAAGATCGCCTCCTTCCGGGGGATCAACGGCGCGCCGGCCTGGTCACCGGACGGACGGCGGCTGGCGTTGACACTGTCGCGGGATGGCAACCCGGAGATCTACCTCATGGACATCGCCAGCGGTGCGCTGACCCGCCTGACCCGCAATCCGGCGATCGATACCGAGCCGGCGTGGATGCCGGACGGCAGGAGCCTGGTATTCACCTCGGACCGCGGCGGCGGTCCGCAGATCTACCAGATGCCGGTCAGCGGCGGCCAGGCACAGCGTCTGAGCTTTGACGGCACCTACAATGCCGGCGCGGATGTCTCGCCGGATGGCAGCAAGATTGCGCTGGTGCACGGTGAGAACGGACGCTATCGTATCGCCGTCCTGGATGTGAGCACCCGGCGCCTGCGGGTGCTGACGGACGGCAGCCAGGACGAGTCTCCCAGCTTCGCGCCCAACGGCAGCATGATCATCTACGCCACCGAGGTCGGGAATCGCGATGTGCTGTCGGCGGTGTCGGTCGACGGCCGATTCAAACAGCGGCTGTCGCTGCAGTCCGGCAGCGTGCGCGAGCCGGTATGGTCGCCGTTCACGGACTAGGCAATTGAGGTTTTGTGCGTCATTCCGGCGGCTCCGCAGGATGATGGATCGGAGTTTGTTTAACCGTTGTTGATCGTAATCAAAGGGTCTTGACCCGGGAGCAGTGTAATGAAGTTAACTATGAGCAGATTGATTTGGGTGGTGTTGTTTGCCGTACTGGCTGGCTGCAGTTCGAAGGGCGGCACCAAGGGCGAGGTGGCCGTCGAGGATCACAGCATGGGGGCGGATACCGGTGTCCAGACCAGCGGCGCGGAGGCCGCCGGCAGTTACGACATGGCGGCGCTGAACGATCCGAACAGCCCGCTGGCACGGCGCGTGATCTACTTCGACTACGACAGCGCGGAGATTTCGCCCGCCGACCAGGACACGCTGATTGCGCATGCCGGTTTCCTGGTGGCCAACCCCGGTGCCAGGGTCACGCTGGAAGGCAACACCGACGAGCGCGGTTCGCGGGAATACAACATCGCGCTGGGTGACCGCCGCGGGCAGTCCGTGAAGCGCATCCTGGAACTGAACGGTGTGCCGGACGGCCAGGTTAATGTCGTCAGCTACGGGGAAGAGAAACCCGCGGCCGAGGGCCACAGCGAGGCGGCCTGGCGTCTGAACCGCCGCGTCGAGATCGTGTACCAGTGATGCCGATGTACCGCCGCAACCGGATACGGACGGGTCTGGTGGCGGCTGCCCTGGGGGCAGCCGCCGTCGCCTGTGCATCACCGTCACTGGCCGCGCCTTCGGTACAGGAACGGCTGGACGCCCTCGAACGCAAGGTGGATTCGCGCGGCCTGATCGACCTGATGACACGGGTCGACCAGTTGCAGCAGGAACTGCAGCAGCTGCATGGCGACATCGAGTTACAGAACCGGACGCTGGAGGACCTCAAGCGCAGCCAGCGTGACCAGTACGTGGACATCGACCGGCGCCTGCAGCAGCTCGAGTCCGGACAGCCCGGCGCAGCGGCACCGGGCGCGACGCCGCCCGTGACACCACCAGTGGCACCGGCCCCGACGGTTACGCCGCCGGCAGCCGACACGGCGGCGACGCCGGAGAAACGCTTCGACTTTTCACCGGCCGGCAATCCACCACCGCCACCGGCACCGGTCACGCCTGCCGACAATCCGGTGGACGAAAAGGCCGAGTACGACACGGCACTGGCGATCCTGCGCGACGGGCGTTACAGCGACGCGGCACTGGCCTTCAAGCAGTTCATCACCGCCCACCCGACCGGCAGCTACACCGACAATGCCTACTACTGGCTGGGCGAGACCTATTACGTCACGCGCGACTTCGACCAGGCACAGGCCACGTTCCGGGAGCTGACGACGCGTTTCCCGCAAAGCCCGAAGGTGGCGGACAGCCACCTGAAGCTCGGCTTCATCGATTACGAGAAGCAGGACTGGAAGGCGGCGCGCACCGAGCTGGAGACCGTGGTGAACAGCTGGCCGACCTCCACCGCGGCGCGGCTGGCCACGGAGCGGCTGGACCGCATGAAGCGGGAAAGGCACTAGCGTCCATCAACCGGGGGTCTGATCCGAACGGCGTTTCAATCAATATCGTTCCAGGAGCCTGTCGGACCTGGGACTGATCTACTGCGCCGGTGTGACAGCGGTCCATTTTTCCGATCCTCCTCGTCAAATAGCGACGGCTATTCTCCTCGAACGATCGGAAAAATGGCCTCGTTCTCCCACCCGGCTCGCTACGATCGCCCAAATCCGACAGGCTCCTGGCGTGGTCAACTGGTTCGGAACATCAAAACCGACACCCGTTGTCTAAACGATGCATTCCTTCTCCCTCCGGGAGAAGGCCAGGATGAGGGGATCGAGTTCAGGCAGTTAGCCAGATTTGATCCCCTCACCCCAGCCCTCTCGGCTCTGGCTCCTGCTTCGCTCCCGGCTCGGGCGTCCTGCTTCGCTCCCTGGACCCGTACCGCCAGCATCCCTGCAGGCGTCCCGGAGGGAGAGGGGGTTTACGGGGCAGTAATGGCCCCGGCCCTTTATTGCTGGCCGTATAATCCCCGCCATGACCGACACCCCGCGCTTGCGCATCACCGAAATCTTCTTCTCGCTGCAGGGCGAGTCCGCCACCATCGGCTACCCGACGGTATTCGTCCGCCTCACCGGTTGCCCGCTGCGCTGTGGCTACTGTGACACCGAATACGCCTTCACCGGCGGGGAATGGATGTCGCTGGAGACCATACTCGACCAGGTCGGCCACTACCGCACCCGCTACGTCACGGTCACCGGCGGCGAGCCGCTGGCACAGAAAACCTGCCTCGAACTGCTGCAGCGCCTGTGCGACCACGGTTACCAGGTGTCGCTGGAGACCAGCGGCGCGCTCGATGTCAGCGCCGTCGATGCGCGTGTGGTGAAGGTGGTCGACCTCAAGACGCCGGGTTCCGGCGAGGTCGAACGCAACCGCTACGAAAACCTCGATCACCTGCTGCCGCACGACCAGGTGAAGTTCGTGATCTGCGATCGGGCCGATTACGAATGGTCGGTGCAGAAGCTGCAGGAGTTCGAACTGGACCGACGCTGCGAGGTGCTGTTCTCGCCGAGCTTTGGCCAGCAGGACGCCACCGCACTGGCCGGGTGGGTGCTGGCCGACCAGCTGCCGGTGCGCATGCAGGTACAGCTGCACAAATACCTCTGGGGCGAAGCGCCGGGGCATTGATAGCATCCTCGATGCGCATGGCGCAGCCGGTGAATCGCGCCTGCAAGGTGCTCCTGCAATGATAAACATACCTGCAGGGGCGCCTTGCAGGCGCGATCTGCTCCAACGTAAAATCCCATCCCGGCTGCCAGCCGCTCCTGCCGCGTCGTGTTTGCCGGTATCATTCACCCCATGCCTGAAATCGCCACAAAAAAGCCTGCCGTCGTCCTGCTTTCCGGCGGCCTCGATTCCGCCACCACGCTTGCACTCGCACAGGAGCAGGGCTTTGCCTGCCACGCCCTCAGCCTTGATTACGGACAACGCCACAACGCCGAGTTGACCGCGGCGCAGCGCATCGCACAGGGCGCCGGGGTCGAGCACAAGGTGGTCTTTATCGGCATGAACGTCATCGGCGGTTCGGCGCTGACCGACGCCGCCATCGCCGTACCCGACCACGCCACCGAAGGCATCCCGGTCACCTACGTGCCGGCGCGCAACACCGTGTTCCTGTCGCTCGCGCTCGGCTGGGCCGAGGTGCTCGGTGCGTGGGACATCTTCATCGGCGTGAATGCCGTGGACTACTCCGGTTATCCGGACTGCCGCCCCGAGTACATCGCCGCCTTCCAGCGGCTTGCGCAGCTGGCCACGAAGGGCGGCGTGGAGGGAGGCGAGTTCCACGTCCACACGCCGCTGATCCAGTTGAGCAAGGCCGACATCATCCGCACCGGCACCCGGCTCGGCGTGAATTTCGCCGGCACCGTGTCCTGCTACGCCGCCGACAAGGACGGCCGCGCCTGTAGCCGTTGTGACGCCTGCCGGCTGCGCGCTGCCGGCTTCCAGGCCGCCGGCATCCCCGACCCGACACGCTACGCATAACCGAAAGGGCTCTGACCCCTTTGCGCCCGCGGATTATTGCTACACTTGCCTGACTACATAACCGGGCTCCAGACCCGCCGGGGACACCATGACATTCGCCAGCTTCGCTGACGCACAATCCTTCTTCCTGTGGTCGACCTTCGGCATCGCCCTGGTCATGGGCGCGGTGG
>CAZMAK010000062.1:0-13145 GCA_964564245.1 uncultured Ectothiorhodospiraceae bacterium
TTCCCGCCAGTCAGAAATAGCGCGCCAGTTCCAGGCGAACCCGCGTGTCGTCCCTGAAGCTGTAGAAGACATTGTCGACCGGAATATTCTGGATGCCGCGCGCCTCCAGCGACAGCTTCCAGGCATCGCCAATGCGGCGACTGGCTTCCACGTTGTAGCTTTCACCGCCTCCATCCAGGTCGATCATCACGCTGGCCAGCAGTTCCGAGCTGGCCACGTCATTCAACGTGATCCGTGTGCCCAGCACCAGGTCATTCTGGAACGGCGCGGTGAAGAAGGGCTGGCCGGCCGCTGCCGCCGCGGTGTCGATGGTGTCGCCACGGCTGTCGTACAGGTACTCGGTAATCAGTCCGACATCGATCTGGGAGTCGCCGACACCCACGAAGGTGTATTCATAACCCCCGTCCAGCGCCCGGATCTGCTTGCCCTGTCCGCTGCGCACCATGGCCTCCAGTTTCCATAGCCAGCCACCGTAGACGGCCTGCAGGTCCAGGCTGGTCTGGTGCACGATCTCGTAATACGGTGTGATCTCGGTGGGGCCCTGCGGGGTCATCGCGGCCGGCAGTGCGACGAAACGCGGTTCGCGGCCGGTACCGGTGAAGTGGGAGAGACCGATGTCGAAGGGCCCGAACGTGCTGGAATAGCGCACGGCAAGGTCCGTGTGGCGGTCTTTTCTGCCGGACTCGTACAGGGGGTGGTCACTGATCGGGATCTCGAAGCGCGGGCGGCCCTTGCTGCCGGGAAACGTGCGTTCGCGGAAACCGGGCAGCACGAACAGGTCGACGACGCCCCAGTCCCGGATGAGCGACAGTTTGGCCATGGGCTGGCCCAGCTTGTCCTCGCCGTCCTCGTCCACCACCAGGTCGCTCTGGTTGATGACATCGACCAGGTGTTCCGCCTCGGTTACACCCCAGTAGACCTTGCTGATGCCGATGTTCGTTTCCCAGTCGTGTGTCGCATGAATCCAGGACAGCTCGCGGATGTCCCCGTGGGTCCGCTTGCTGTCGTGGGAATCGACCAGCAGGTAGGGCTTGAAGGTGAACAGGTCATCGCGGCCGTTCCACTCGTTGAAATATTCCGGCTCCAGTGCCAGTGACCCGTAGCTGTTGTACTGCGCCGGACTGGCCGGCTCCCTGAAGAAGCCAAGCAGTTCCCCGGCAACCCGGCCGCGCCATTCACCGGCCTGGGCCGTGAGTACCGGCAACAGCAGGGCGCTACACAGGATTTTTCTCATTGAGGTGCCGGTTCAGCGGGCACGCTTCAGCGCGTTCTTGTCGAAATCGCGGTCCGTGAGACCGACGTTGAACCTGAAGTTGCTCTGCAGCAGGCGCGTACTCTTGCCGGTCTGGTGATTCACCATGACCATCTCGTGTGCCCGCCAGAACCTGCCGTCATGCAGCTGGTAATCACCGAAGGTGAGCGTCTTGAGCAATGAGTTCTTGCGGTCATAGTATTCGATCTTGCGTTCCTTGTAGTGCTCCTTGTCCATCCAGATGACCTGGCGCGTGTAGCCGGAGTTTTTGTCCTTCGGGTAGCGTTCGAAGACAAAGACATCCATGCCGTCGAGCCTGTCGTCGCGCAGGAATTTGTAGGTGTACTTGTCCACCTCCTGCGAGGTGATGTCTTCGTAGGCGAACTCGCTGCCCATGAACGGGCCGGACTTGTTGTTGGAGGCAATGCGCTTGACCCGTTTCAGCGCCGGCAGGTAGAGCCACTGGTCATCCGGCCCTTCCTTGTGCGTGAAGCTGAGCAGGGCCGTGCCCTGTACGTCGCGCGGCTCGTCGAAGATGGTCAGGCTCTTGTCGCCGTCGTCGGCGACTTCCAGGGTCTTCGAGCGGATCTCGCGGATACTCTCCTGGCCCTGTCTGTTTTTCAGGATCATCTTCACATCGTCGGTGTAGTTGCCGAATCCCGAGTCACGCCGGTCGGCCTCCGTGGCGATCGCCAGGCCCTTCTCCGCGGCCGTTTCGGCACTGGCATGGAATGACAGCAGGCACAGCAACAGTGCCGGCAGGATTCGATACGATGTCTTCATTGGCGATCTCCCGGTCGGATTCCTGTCTTGTCCAGCCAGCAGTCTCCCGTGCCAGAGGCCATCGCGGCCGGTAGCAGATCGGGTATCGGGCTGGGCGGGGCAATGGTAACAGATCGCGGTGGCGATCCGTGGATGCGCTGCGGGTTCCGGTGCCCCGTCACACGCTCCGATCCGGGTCAGGGGATGCTATATTAACTGACTGTAATCACACAACAATCCATATGCGACGTGCGCGTTGCCAGGCACGGCGACCGGGCAATGGTTTGACCGTCCGGGTTGACCTGCCTGGACAGGCGGACCCGGGTAACTGACATGGTGCGGATGGCTGCGTCGAGGATCCGGTTGCGCATGGGCCGGGTGCGGTGCAGGGGGCTGTCGCCGTGGCGCGTGCGCGGTGCAGGATGCGTGGCCCCGCGCGCGGAAATCGTGTGGCATCCGGTTGGAGTCCGGATTGCTTTACTTTATAGTCTCAACCACTTATCCAGGGGGGTACCGGTGCGCTGCTGCGCCGGCAGGGAGCCAGATGGCCGATCGCAGATTACAGGTGTTTCATACCGTGGCCCGGTTGCTGAGCTTTACCAAGGCCGCGGAAAGCCTGCACATGACCCAGCCGGCGGTAACCTTCCAGGTGCGTCAGCTGGAGGAATATTTCAACACCCGCCTGTTCGACCGGACCCATAACCGGATCAGCCTGACCGATGCCGGCGAGCGGGTCTATGAGTACGCGGCACAGATCTTCGATCTGTACGCGGAGATGGACAACGCCGTGCGCGACATGACCGGCGAGATCAGCGGGATCCTGATCATCGGCGCCAGTACCACCATCGCGGAATACATGCTGCCGTCCCTGCTGGGTGATTTCAAAAAGAAATACCCCGACGTGAACGTGCACCTCAAGGTATCCAATTCCGACGGCATCGTCTCGATGGTCGAGAACAACGATATCGACCTCGGCGTGGTCGAGGCGCCCGTCCTGAACAAGAACCTGGTGGTCGAGAGCTGCCGCGACGACCGGCTGGTGGCGATCGTTCCCCCGACGCACGTACTGGCGGACAAGGGTTTCGTGCGGCTGAAGGACCTGCTCAATCATGCGTTCATCGCCCGGGAAGAAGGCTCGGGCACCCGTGAAGTGATCGAGGAATACCTGGCATGCGCCGGCCTCCGGGCGGCGGACCTGACGGTGGCCATGGAGCTGGGCAGCCCCGAGGCGATCAAGGGCGCGGTGGAGGCCGGCATGGGTGTTTCCATCGTTTCCGAAGTGACCATCCACAAGGAACTGCAGCTCGGGACGCTGGTGGCGCTGGAGCTCGATCCACCGTTGCAGCGGCCGTTTTCCTTCGTGCACCAGAAACAGAAATTCCGCCAGCGTGCGATGGACGAGCTGCTCGCCTTTGCGCGCGCCTATTGCCTGTCACACAGAAATGAAGGCTGACCGGATCCTGCGGATTGCCGCCCCCACACCCCGTTCGCCCCGTTCCGGCCTGCCGGTCCGGCGCTGAGGACGGTTGCTGCATGCGTCCCGGGCAAAAGGAATTACTGGATCTGTTCGAGCAGCTGGGTGCGGCGCAGCGCGAGACCCTGCTGGCATTTGCCGGGTTTCTCGTTGCGCGCCAGGGCAACCTGCCGGCCGTGCCCCCCGCCGCACCGGTCGTGATACCGCCACCGGAGCCGATCGAGCGTCCCGCCGCCGAGAGCATCGTCGCGGCGCTGAAGCGCCTGGCCCGGACCTACCCGATGCTCGACAAGAGCGAGATGCTGGGCGCCACCTCGGACCTGGTCGCGACCAGCATCATGCAGGGTGGCGACACCGTCCCGGTGATCGACGAGCTCGAGGAAATCTTTGCCACGCATTACCGGCAGCTGCAGGAGGCGCAGCGGAGTGAATGACATGAATATCCTGTACGAATGGTACCGGCGCACGATCTCCGACCCGCAGGCGGTCATCCTTGCCATGTCGCTGGCCTTCGGTTTCCTGGTCATGTTCACGCTCGGGCAGATGCTGGCGCCGGTACTGGCCGGGGTGGTCATCGCCTACCTGCTGGACGGGGTGGTGGAGAAGTGCCGCCGCCTGGGCGTGCCACGGGTTTCCGCCGTGGTACTGGTTTTCCTGCTGTTCATGTCCTTCCTGGTGTTTGCCCTGGTCTGGCTGGTGCCGCGCCTGTCCACGCAGGTGACCCAGCTGGTACGCCAGCTGCCCGACATCATCCAGGTAGGGCAGGGCGTGATGCTGCATCTGCCCGAGAAATATCCCAACCTGTTTACCGTGGCGCAGGTCAACGAGCTGGGGGCCACCATCCGCAACGGCATCACCGAGACGAGTCAGCGCATCCTGTCAATGTCACTGCCCGCCGTGTTCGGCCTGATGACGCTCATGGTCTACGTGATCCTGGTGCCGGTGCTGGCGTTCTTCTTCCTGAAGGACAAGGAACACATCCTGGGGTGGTTCAGCCAGCGCCTGCCGAGGCAGCGGCGCCTCGTGGATGAAGTGGCGCGTGACGTCAACATGCAGGTTTCCAACTATGTGCGCGGCAAGGTCTGGGAAATCTTCATCGTCGGCGTGGTGTCTTTCGCCGTGTTTTCGCTGATGGGGCTGCAGTATGCGTTGCTGCTGGCGACCATGGTCGGTCTCTCGGTCATCATCCCCTACATCGGCGCCGCCGTGGTGACCGTCCCGATTGCGCTGATCGCCTGGTTCCAGTGGGGCTGGAGCCCCGAGTTTGGCTGGATGCTGGCCGTGTACGGTGTGCTGCAGGCGCTCGATGGCTACCTGCTGGTGCCGCTGCTGTTCTCCGAGGTCGTGAACCTGCACCCGGTAGCCATCATCATCGCCATCCTGGTATTCGGCGGCCTGTGGGGTTTCTGGGGTGTGTTTTTTGCGATACCGCTGGCCACCCTGGTGCAGGCCGTGATGCAGGCCTGGCCGAGAAAGGGTAGCGAGCAGGAGACGGGTGAGGCGGCTACCACGCCTTGATGGCGTCCAGTACCTCGTCCACGTGACCGGCGACCCTGACCTTGCGCCACTCGTTGCGCAGTACGCCCTGTTCGTCGATCAGGAAGGTGCTGCGCTCGATACCCATGACCTTGCGTCCGTACATGTTCTTTTCGCGGATGACATCAAACAGCCGGCAGACCGTTTCATCGGCATCGGATAACAGGTCGAACGGAAACTGCTGCCGGGCCTTGAAGTTCTCGTGTGACTTCATGCTGTCACGCGAGACACCCAGCACTACCGTGTTGCGGCGCCGGAAGGTATGGATCCGGTCCCGGAAGTCCTGTCCTTCCGTGGTGCAGCCGGGGGTGCTGTCTTTCGGGTAGAAGTACAGCACCACGCGCCGGCCCTGCAGGGAAGACAGGCGGATCTCCTGCCCGCCGGTTGCCGGCAGGGCGAAATCCGGTATCTTTTTGCCGATTGCCACCTTGCCCATCGCCGCGCCCCCGGGCTAGCCCTTGACCGGTTCGATCACGGCGTCCAGGTTGAGCTGGTCGCAGAACTCCATGAACTCCTCGCGCAATGCCGCGATCTGGGTGCTGGCCCTGACCTCGATCGTCAGGTGGACCGAGAACATCGGCGTGCCGGTATGCGCGGCCGGGTAGCTCATGGTGACCATCTCCTGGATGTTGATCTGCCGCTCGGCAAAGAAGCGCGCCAGGTTGTGGACGATGCCGGGCTGGTCCAGGGAGACCACGTCGACCCCGTAGGGCAACAGGTCGCGGCTCCGCTCACGGTCGCTGGTGCGGTGCGAGGTGATGGTCAGCCCGAGCCGTTCTTCCAGGCCGGGCAGCTGGTCTTCCAGCTTGGCAATATTGTTCCAGTTGCCGGAAACCTGCAGCAGCAGGGCAAAATCACCGCCCAGCACCGCCATGCGGCTGTCGTTGACGGTACAGCCACTGTGCAGGATACAACGCGAGATTCCGTCGATGATACCGGTACTGTCCTCGCCCAGTGCGGCGATCACCAGGTGGTGGTTCCTGTTCGTTGCTTTATCGTTCATTCTTGCGCGGTTCCGGGGTATCACTGACGCAATCGCCAGCCAGGATGAATTCTAGCATTTTTTCCCTCGCCGGCGTGGCGGGAACCGGCCCACGATTTCCTTGTCAGGTAAGGGTCGCCTCAGTACCATGTCCACCTCGATTCGGGTGCGGAGAATCCGGAAATGTTTCAAGGCAGTATTGTTGCACTGGTCACCCCCATGCACGAGGACGGCGCAATCGATGAAACCAGCCTGCAGGCGCTGGTCGATTTCCATGTCGAAAACCGGTCCGATGCCCTGGTTGCCGTCGGCACCACCGGCGAGTCCGCCACGCTCGACGAGCACGAGCACTGCCACGTGGTCCGGCGCATCGTGGAGATGAGCGCGGGGCGTATCCCGGTGATCGCGGGCACCGGGGCCAATTCCACTCGCGAGGCCATTACCCTGACGCGCTGCGCGCGGGATGCCGGGGCCGATGCCTGCCTGCTGGTGACCCCGTACTACAACAAGCCGACACAGGAGGGTCTGTACCGCCACCACCGGGCCATCGCCGAGGCCGTACCGATCCCCCAGATCCTGTACAATGTGCCGGGCCGCACCGCCTGCGACATGCTGCCGGAGACCGTGGAACGCCTGTCGCACGTCGACAATATCATCGGTATCAAGGAAGCCACCGGCAAGGTGGAACGCGCACGCGAGATCATGGACCGTTGTGGCGCGCGGATGAATGTCTACAGTGGCGATGACGCCACCGCGATGGAACTGATGCTGGCCGGCGGCAAGGGCAATATCTCGGTGACCGCCAACGTGGCACCGGCCGCCATGCACGAGCTGTGCATGGCGGCGCTGGCCGGGGACCGGGCCACGGCGACGGCCATCAACGACCGGCTGGATATCCTGCATCGAACCCTGTTCGTGGAGTCCAACCCGATACCCGTCAAGTGGGCGTTGCATGCAATGGGAATGATCCCGGCAGGCATACGCCTGCCACTGACACCACTGGCTGAACCGTTCCACGCAACCGTCCGGCAGGCGCTGGTCCAGGCCGGGGTGCTGGAAACGGCAGGATAACGCTATGCGAAACCAACCGGCTTTACGAACCCTGGCTGTACTGCTTGCCGCCACCCTGCTGCTGCCCGCGTGCAGCATGATGGACAAGGTCGCGCCAGGACGCGATAAGGTCGACTACAAGAAGAGCAAGACCATCGAGAACCTTGAAGTGCCGCCGGACCTGTCGTCCGACAGCATCGCGGACGCACCGGATTCACTCAATGCGGCCGAGGCAACCTATTCGGGGGCTGCGGCGGCACAACCGGCGGGTGGTTCGTCCGGTGTGCTGGCGCCCACGCCGAACGTGCGCCTGGAACGCGACGGTAACCAGGAATGGCTGGTCGTGCAGGGGACTCCCGACCAGGTCTGGCCGCGCGTGCATGAATTCTGGCTGCAACAGGGATTCCTGATCAAGCACGAGGATCCGCGCATCGGGATCCTGGAAACCGACTGGAACGAGAATCGCGCGGATATCCCGCAAGGGATCATCCGCAAGTACATCGGCAAGGCGCTGGACTCCTTGTATTCCTCCGCCACCCGCGACAAGTACCGGGTGCGGCTGGAAAAGGGCAGTGATCCCGGCACCACCGAGGTCTACCTGACACATCGCGGCGTCGAGGAAGTGACGCCCGGGGGTACCGTGGATTCACCGACCGAGTGGAGACCGCGTGACCCGGATCCGGAGCTGGAAGCGGAGATGACCAAGCGGCTGATGGTGTTTCTCGGTGCCAGCGAGCAGCAGGCGCAGACCCAGCTGGCCAGCAAGCCGGCGACCCCGGCCCGTGCCCAGCTGGTCGATCAGGGCGGTGCCTCCCTGCTGGTCATCCGGGAAGACTACTCGCGGGCCTGGCGCCGGACCGGCGTGGCGCTGGACCGCGTCGGCTTTACCGTGGAAGACCGCGACCGGTCTGCCGGTACCTACTTCGTGAAATACAATGATCCGCTCGCGGAACAGAAAGAGAAGGGGTTCCTGAGCAAGCTCAAGTTCTGGTCCTCGAAGGAGAAGCCGGAAGACCGGGTATACCGGATCGTGCTGCAGGCCGATGGTGCGTCCACCAATGTCATCGTGAATGACGACCAGGGGGTACGCGACAGGTCCTCGACGGCAAAACGTATCCTGACCCTGCTGGAAGAGCAGCTGCGCTAGCCGGCCGGCATGCAGTTCGCATCCCTCGGCAGCGGCAGTCGTGGCAATGCCACGCTGATCGAGTCGGGTGCCACGCTGGTCATGCTGGACTGCGGGTTTTCCGTGCGGGAAACCGAGCGGCGCATGGCGGCACTCGGACGCAGCCCGGAACAGCTCGGCGCCCTGCTGGTGACCCACGAGCACGGCGACCACGTGCGCGGCGTGCCGGCCCTGGCGCGCAAGTACCGGTTACCGGTCTGGCTGACACACGGGACCCTGCAGATGCTGCGTGATGCGGAGCTGCCGGCAGTACATCACTGCAACGGTCACCGGTCGTTTGCACTCGGTGACCTGCTGATCGAGCCGTTCACCGTACCGCACGATGCCCGCGAGCCCTGCCAGTTCTGTTTCAGCGACGGGGCACGCCGTCTCGGTGTGCTCACCGATACCGGCCGGGCGACGCCGCATATCCTCGCCTGTCTGGAGGGATGCGATGCACTGTTGCTGGAGTGCAATCACGATGCGGGCATGCTGGCGGACGGTCCGTATTCGCCCGCGCTGAAACAGCGTGTCGGTGGTCCGCTGGGACACCTCAGCAACGGACAGGCCGGTGAATTGCTGGCCCGGCTGGGACATTCCCGCCTGCAGCACCTGGTAGCCGCCCACCTGAGCGAAAAAAACAACCGGCCGGAACTGGCGCGGAGTGCGCTGGCGCAGGCGGCCGGATGCAGCGACGACTGGATTGCGATCGCCGGGCAGGAGGAGGGACTGGACTGGCGGGTGATCGTCTGACCGCGGCCGTCCGGGTGCTGTCCGGCCTACTTTTCATGCGAACCATCCAGTATTATTCCCCGCTCACCCGTTCACCCCGGTCCCGGAGTCGCAATGCTGCACCTGCGCGGTAGTTCCGCCCATTCCGAATTTCGCCTGCGCAAGCTGCTGGGGTGCTGCCGCGAGATCCTGCCGGGGCTGGCGGCGTTGCGCGCGGACTACCTGCATATCGTCGAGCTGGATGCGCCGTTGTCCGCGGCGGAACAGGCCGTGCTGGAACAGCTGCTCGGTTACGGGACCGCCCCGGCCGTTGCCCGCACCGGTATCGAACTGATCGTGGTGCCGAGGCCAGGCACCATCTCCCCCTGGTCGAGCAAGGCGACGGATATTGCCCATAACTGCGGGCTGCGCGCGGTACGCCGCATCGAACGCGGCATCGTCTACAGCCTGGAACTGCCCGGCAGTGACCGGCTGGATGCGCGCCAGCGCGAGGCGTTGTTGCCACTGCTGCATGACCGCATGACGGAAACCGTGCTGTCCGGTATCGATGCCACCGACGTGCTGTTCCGCCATGCGGTGCCGGCCCCCGGCGGACGCGTGGATGTCCTCGGCGGTGGCCACGCGGCACTGGAGGCGGCCAACCGTGAACTGGGCCTGGCGCTGTCCGCCGACGAGATCGAGTACCTGGTGGAGAATTTCCTGGCACTGGGCCGCAACCCGGTGGACGTCGAACTGATGATGTTCGCGCAGGCCAACTCGGAACACTGCCGGCACAAGATCTTCAATGCCGACTGGATCATCGACGGGCAGCCGCAGCCACACAGCCTGTTTGAAATGATCCGCGCCTCCTATCGCGCCAGCCCGGACGGTATCCTGTCCGCGTACAGTGACAACGCCGCGGTGCTGCAGGGATACCCGGTGCAGCGCTTCTTTGCCGATCCGTCCACGCACCGCTACCAGACGCACGCGGAGCCGGCGCACCTGGTGATCAAGGTGGAAACCCACAACCACCCGACCGCGATCTCGCCGTTTCCCGGCGCCGCCACCGGTTCCGGCGGCGAGATCCGCGATGAAGGCGCGACCGGCCGCGGCGCAAAGCCCAAGGCGGGCCTGTGCGGGTTCTCGGTGTCCAACCTGCGTATTCCCGGCTGCGGGCAGCCCTGGGAGAGTGATCACGGCAAGCCGGCACGGATCGCCTCGGCGCTGGACATCATGATCGAGGGGCCGCTGGGCGCCGCCGCGTTCAACAACGAGTTCGGACGCCCGAACCTGTGCGGCTACTTCCGGACCTTCGAGGAACGGGTCACCGGTGCCGATGGTCCGGAGCTGCGCGGCTACCACAAGCCCGTTATGCTGGCCGGTGGCAGCGGCATGATCCGCGCGTCCCATGTCGAAAAGGGCAGCATCCCGCCGGAGATGCCGATCGTGGTGCTGGGTGGCCCGGCCATGCTGATCGGCCTCGGAGGCGGCGCCGCCTCCTCGATGTCGAGCGGCGCCAGTGCGGAGGATCTCGACTTTGCCTCGGTACAGCGCGGCAACCCGGAGATGGAACGGCGCGCGCAGGAGGTGATCGACGCCTGCTGGGCGCTGGGCGAGGACAACCCGGTCATTTCCATCCATGACGTGGGCGCCGGCGGGTTGTCGAACGCCTTGCCGGAGCTGGTCAATGACAGTGGCCGCGGCGGCAGCTTCGAGTTGCGCGCCATTCCCAACGACGATCCCGGCATGTCGCCGATGCAGGTCTGGTGCAACGAATCGCAGGAGCGCTACGTGCTGGCCATCGACGCCGGCCGGCTGGAGCTGTTCGAGAGGCTCTGTCGCCGCGAACGCTGTCCCTATGCCGTGCTGGGCAAGTCCACAGGCCGGCAGCAGCTGGTGCTGAGCGACAGCCATTTCGACAATTCGCCGATCGACCTGCCGATGAGCCTGCTGCTGGGCAAGCCGCCCAGGATGCTGCGTGACGTGCGCCGGGTATCCGTGCCGCGCATCCCTTTCGATACGGCCGCGATCGACCTGCCGGAGGCCGCGCTGCGGGTACTGCGCCTGCCGACGGTGGCGGACAAGACCTTTCTCATCACCATCGGCGATCGCTCGGTGACCGGCATGGTGGTGAGGGACCAGATGGTCGGTCCCTGGCAGGTGCCGGTGGCGGACGTCGCCGTCACGGCGTCCGATTACCATGCCTTCACCGGCGAGGCCATGGCCATGGGCGAACGCACGCCGGTGGCGCTGCTGGACGGCCCGGCCTCCGGACGCATGGCGGTCGGCGAGGCCATCACCAATATCGCGGCGGCCTGCATCGATTCCATCGGCGACATCGTGCTGTCGGCCAACTGGATGGCGCCGGCCGGACACCCCGGTGAAGACGCCGTGCTGTACGACACGGTACGCGCCGTCGGCGCGGAGCTGTGCCCGGCACTGGGTATCGCGATCCCGGTCGGCAAGGATTCCATGTCGATGAAGTCGGTGTGGCAGGAGCAGGGCCAGGAACGCGCCGTGACTGCACCGCTGTCACTCATCATCTCCGCATTCGCCCGTGTGTCCGATGTGCGCCGCACGCTGACCCCGCAACTGCGCACGGATTGCGGCCGGACGCAGCTGCTGCTGATCGACCTGGGCCGCGGCCGCAACCGTCTCGGTGGTTCGGCGCTGGTACAGGTCTACCGGGAGATCGGCAGTGTCCCGCCGGACGTCGACGACCCGGCCCTGCTCAGGGCGTTCTTCGCTGCGATCCGGCAGCTCCACGCCGATGACTGCCTGCTGGCCTATCATGACCGCTCCGACGGCGGGTTGTGGGCCTGCCTGTGCGAAATGGCCTTTGCCGGGCATTGCGGGATCAGCGTGCACATCGACGGCCTGGGCGACGACCCGGTCGCGGCGCTGTTCAGCGAGGAACTCGGCGCCGTGCTGCAGGTGCGGGACGACGATCTCGGCACCGTGCTGGCGGTCCTGAAACAACACGGGCTGGAAGCGGTGACCCATGCCATCGGTCACCCCAATACCACCGACCGCATCAATGTCACGCTGCGCGAGAACGCCGTGCTGAGCGCGCCGCGTGTCGAGTGGCAACGGGCCTGGTCGGAGACCACGTATCGCATGCAGGCATTGCGCGACAACCCGTCCTGTGCGCTGCAGGAATACGACCGCCTGCTGGACAGCGCTGATCCGGGGCTGGCCCCGCGGCTGGGCTTCGATGCGCAGGACGACGTCGCCGCACCGTTTATCGCACGCGGTGCGCGCCCGCGCATGGCGATCCTGCGCGAGCAGGGGGTGAACGGGCAGGTCGAGATGGCCGCGGCCTTTCACCGTGCCGGGTTCGACGCCATCGATGTGCACATGAGTGACCTGATGTCCGGCCGGGTGATGCTGGATTCGTTCCACGGCCTGGTGGCCTGTGGCGGCTTTTCCTATGGCGATGTGCTGGGCGCCGGGCAGGGCTGGGCCAGGTCGATCCTGTTTCATCCGGAACTGCGTGACGGCTTCAGCGAATTCTTTGCGCGCGCGGACAGCTTTGCCCTCGGCGTGTGCAACGGTTGCCAGATGCTGTCCGCCCTGCAGGAACTGATCCCGGGCGCCGCCCACTGGCCGCGTTTCGTGCGTAACGAGTCGGAGCAGTTCGAGGCGCGCTTCGCGCAACTGGAGATCCTCGAGTCCCCGTCGATCTTCTTCACGGGCATGGCGGGTTCCATCCTGCCGATTGCCGTCGCCCACGGCGAGGGCCGCGCCGATTTTTCCGGCACCGATCCGGACGGCCTGCTGCAGCGGGGGCTGGTGGCGGCGCGCTACGTGGACGGGTACGGCAAACCGGCCGAGATCTATCCCGCCAACCCGAACGGATCGCCGCTGGGGATTACCGCGCTGAGTTCGGAGGACGGCCGGGCCACCATCATGATGCCGCACCCCGAGCGCGTGTTCCGCACGGTGACCAACTCCTGGCATCCCGTTGACTGGGGCGAGGACGGTCCGTGGCTGCGCCTGTTCCGCAATGCGCGGGTGTGGGTGGGGTAGGTTGTTTACTGCACCCTGCGGCTATCCCGTACCCCCTCACCCTCCGGGACGCCTGCAGGGATGCAGGCGGTAGCGAAGCAGGAGCCAGAGCCGAGAGGGCCGGGGTGAGGGGATCAGATTCAGTTAACCGCCTGGTTTTCAACTCCCCACAGCCTGGCCTTCCCGGCAACTGCTCACCGCGTTC
>CAZMAK010000063.1:0-13053 GCA_964564245.1 uncultured Ectothiorhodospiraceae bacterium
GACGATGCGGAGTTGCTGGAGCTGGTGGAGATGGAGATCCGCGAGCTGCTGGACAGTTACGATTTTCCGGGTGACGACACGCCGATCGTGACGGGTTCCGCGCTGAAGGCGCTGGAGGGAGACACCAGCGAGATCGGTATTCCGTCGATCATCAAGCTGGTGGACGAGATGGACAAGTACATTCCGCAGCCGGAGCGTGCGATAGACGGCAGTTTTCTGATGCCGGTGGAGGATGTATTTTCGATATCGGGCCGTGGCACGGTGGTAACGGGCCGTATCGAGCGTGGAGTGATCAAGGTTGGTGACGAGATCGAGATTGTGGGGATCAACCCGACGACGAAGACGACGTGCACGGGCGTGGAGATGTTCCGGAAGTTACTGGACCAGGGACAGGCAGGCGACAACGTGGGTGTATTGTTGCGCGGCACGAAGCGCGAGGAAGTGGAGCGAGGCCAGGTGCTGGCGAAGCCGGGTTCGATCACGCCGCACACGAAGTTCGAGTGTGAGGTGTACGTGCTGAGCAAGGACGAGGGTGGGCGTCACACGCCGTTTTTCAGCAATTACCGTCCGCAGTTCTACTTCCGTACGACGGACGTGACGGGTGCGTGTGATCTTCCGGAGGGAGTGGAGATGGTGATGCCGGGAGACAACGTGAAGATGACGGTATCGCTGATTGCGCCGATTGCGATGGAAGACGGATTGCGGTTTGCGATTCGCGAGGGTGGCCGTACGGTCGGCGCCGGCGTGGTGTCGAAAATCCTCGAGTAACTGAATCAGGTTGCAGGAGCGCCTTGCAGGCGCGACATTTGAGCGTAGGGATTTCGCGCCTGCAAGGCGCTCCTACAGTGAATACACAACCAGCGAAGCATTGATATGAGCAACCAGAGAATCCGGATCCGCCTGAAGGCCTTCGACCATCGTCTGATCGACCAGTCGGCGGCGGAAATCGTCGAAACTGCCAAGCGCACCGGTGCGCAGGTACGCGGGCCCATCCCGCTGCCGACCCGGAAAGAGCGTTTCACCATCCTGATTTCACCGCATGTGAACAAGGATGCGCGTGACCAGTACGAGATCCGGACGCACAAGCGTCTGATGGATATCGTCGATCCGACCGAGAAGACGGTGGATGCGCTGATGAAACTGGACCTCGCCGCCGGCGTGGATGTTCAGATCAAGCTGAACTAGTGCCCGAAAGGGGTCAGAGCCCGATGATTAACAACGAGACGGGTTCAAGAGTGACGAAAAACCGGGGTCTGACCCCGTTTAATGCGAGATTCAGGAAATGAGCATAGGAATTGTAGGACGCAAGGCGGGCATGACGCGCATCATCCAGGATGACGGCGTGACCGTGCCGGTGACGGTAATTGCCGTCGACCCGAACCGCGTCACCCAGGTCAAGACGGTGGAAAACGACGGCTACCGTGCACTGCAGGTGACCACCGGTTCACGCCGCGCCAGCCGGGTCACGAAGCCGCTGGCGGGACATTTCGCCAGGGCCGGGACCGAGGCGGGACGCGGGCTGTGGGAATTCCCGCTGTCCGACGGCGAGGGTGACGGTATCGAGGTCGGCAGCGAGATCAAGGTGGAGATTTTCGAGGCCGGCCAGAAGGTGGACGTGACCGGCACCTCGAAAGGCAAGGGTTTCGCCGGCGTGATCAAGCGTTACCACTTCGCCACCCAGGACGCCACCCACGGCAACTCGCTGTCACACCGTGCGCCGGGTTCCATCGGCCAGAACCAGACTCCGGGCCGTGTGGTGAAGGGCAGGAAGATGTGCGGTCACATGGGTAACGTGCGCCGCAGTACACAGAATATCGTCGTGGTCCGTGTGGACGCGGAACGCAACCTGCTGCTGGTCCGGGGCTCGGTACCCGGCGCGAAAGGTGGTGACGTGATCATCCGCCCGGCAGTCAAGGCACGTCAGGAGTAAATGATGGAACTGCAGTTACAGGGCTCCGGCTCGATCACGCTGTCGGACGAGACGTTCGGCCAGGCGTTCAGGGAGGCACTCGTGCACCAGGTGGTAACCGCCTGCCTGGCGAGCGCGCGTTCCGGCAACTCACAGCAGAAGACACGCAGCATGGTCAGCGGCGGCGGAATCAAGCCGTGGCGTCAGAAGGGCACCGGCCGTGCGCGCGCCGGCACCATACGCAGCCCGCTGTGGCGTGGCGGCGGCAAGGTATTCGCCTCGGTGCCGCGCGATTATGCGCAGAAGATCAACCGCAAGATGTACCGCGGTGCCATGCGTTCGATCGTGTCCGAACTGCTGCGCCAGGACCGCCTGGTGGCGACCGAGTCGTTCGGCGTGTCCGCCCCGAAAACGCGCGAGCTGGCCGGCAAGCTGAAGGAAATGGGCCTGGACAACGTGCTGATCGTGACCGACGGCGCCGACGGGAACCTGTTGATGGCGGCACGCAACCTGCCGAACGTGGCGATCTGCGATGTCTCCGGCGCCGACCCGGTCAGCCTGATCGGTTTTGACAAGGTGCTGTTCACGAAGGCAGCCCTGAAACAACTCGAGGAGCGGCTGGCATGAACCAGGAGCGTCTGATGAAGGTGCTGCTGGCACCGATCATGTCCGAGAAGACCACCCGCATCGCGGATGCCGGCCGGCAATATACCTTCAGGGTATTGCCTGGCGCGAGCAAGCCGGAAGTGCGCAAGGCGGTTGAGCTGATGTTCGACGTCAAGGTCGACAAGGTGCAGATCTGCAACATGCCGGGCAAGATCAAGCGTCACGGCCAGACCGTGGGCCGGCGTGCGGACTGGAAGAAGGCCTACGTGACCCTGTCCGAAGGACACGATATCGATTTCATGGGAGCGGACTGATCGGCGCCTGCCGCGCCATCCCGTAAAAGGAAACTGAGCAATGCCACTCGTTAAAGCCAAACCAACCTCGCCGGGCCGGCGCTTCGTCGTCGGCGTCCGTACCCCGGACCTGCACAAGGGCAAGCCGCATACGGCATTGCTTGACGTGAAGCTGAAGAACGGCGGCCGCAACAACGCCGGACGCATCACCACGCGCCACCAGGGCGGCGGGCACAAGCAGCATTACCGCATTATCGACTTCAAGCGTGACAAGGCGGGTGTGCCGGCCAGGGTCGAACGCATCGAGTACGATCCGAACCGCTCCGCGCATATCGCGCTGCTGCTGTACGCCGACGGCGAGCGCCGTTACATCCTGGCGCCGAAGGGCGTGCAGGCCGGTGACGAGATCCGCAACGGCAGCGATGCACCGATCAAACCCGGCAACGCGATGCCCATGCGCAATATCCCGGTGGGATCGCTGGTGCACAACATCGAAATGAAGCCCGGCAAGGGCGGACAGCTGGCGCGCAGTGCCGGCAGCAGCGCACAGCTGGTGGCGCGTACCGGCGATCACGCCACGCTGCGCCTGCGGTCCGGTGAAATGCGCAAGGTGATGTCGGACTGTATCGCCACGATCGGCGAGGTCGGCAACGTCGAACACAGCCTGCGCTCGCTCGGCAAGGCCGGCGCCACCCGCTGGCGCGGCAAGCGTCCGACGGTGCGCGGTGTGGCCATGAATCCGGTCGACCATCCGCACGGCGGTGGCGAGGGCCGTACCTCCGGCGGCCGTCACCCGGTCAGCCCGTGGGGTACCCCGACCAAGGGTTACCGTACCCGCAGCAACAAGCGCACTGACAGCATGATCGTCAGACGGCGTCACAAGAAGTAACCATGAGGATCAGCTAACGTGGCACGCTCTATCAGAAAAGGACCGTTCATTGACAATCACCTGCAGCGCAAGGTGGACAAGGCGGTGGCGGAAAACAACAAGCGCCCGATCAGGACCTGGTCGCGCCGCTCCATGGTCATTCCGGAAATGGTCGGACTGACCATTGCCATCCATAACGGTCGCCAGCATGTTCCCGTGCTGGTGAACGAGAACATGGTTGGCCACAAACTGGGCGAGTTTGCCCTGACCCGGACCTTCCGCGGTCACGCGGCCGACCGGAAGGCCAAGTAAGAGGATACACAGATGCAGGTCAGTGCAACATTGAAGCAGGTGCATATCTCACCGCAGAAGGCCCGCCTGGTGTGCGACCAGGTGCGCGGCATGCCGGTGGAAAAGGCGCTCAACCTGCTGATGTTCAGCCCGAAGAAGGCGGCGGTCATCGTGCGCAAGGTGCTGGAGTCGGCGATCGCGAACGCAGAGCACAATGAAGGCGCGGATATCGACGAACTGAAGGTTTCCGCGATTTTCGTCAACGAGGCGCGTACCATGAAGCGTTTTCACGCGCGCGCCAAGGGCCGTGGCAACCGGATTCTGAAACGCAGCAGTCACATCACCGTTACGGTGGGTGACGCGTAGCACAACTGAGGCATTGGAGCAGCATGGGTCAGAAAGTACATCCAACAGGTATTCGCCTTGGCATCGTCAAGGACTGGACTTCCACGTGGTACGCCAACTCGGGCAAGTACGCCGATTACCTGAACATGGATCTCAGGATCCGCGAGTTCCTGAGAAAGCGCCTGTCGCAGGCCTCGGTCAGCCGCATCCAGATCGCGCGCCCGGCCAGCAACGCGGTGATCACCATTCACACGGCGCGCCCGGGTATCGTGATCGGCAAGAAGGGCGAGGACATCGATGCACTGCGCAAGGAAGTCTCGCACAGGATGGGTATCCCGGTGAGCATCAACATCGAGGAAATCCGCAAGCCGGAGCTGGATGCATCCCTGGTGGCCGAAAGCGTTGCACAGCAGCTGGAGAAGCGCATCATGTTCCGCCGCGCCATGAAACGCGCCGTGAGCAACTCCATGCGCATCGGTGCGCAGGGCATCAAGATCAAGGTCGGCGGCCGCCTGAACGGCGCTGAAATCGCCCGTGACGAGTGGTACCGCGAGGGCCGTGTGCCGCTGCACACGCTGCGTGCGGACATCGATTACGGTACCGCGGAGGCCAACACCACCTACGGCAAGATCGGCGTGAAGGTGTGGATCTTCAAGGGCGAGGTCATCGGCAGGGAAGAGGAAGCAGAGACGGAAGGCGCGCGCAAGGCGTCCGCCTGACAGCGGAGTAGACGGTAATGTTACAACCCAAGAGAACAAAATTTCGCAAGCAGCAGAAGGGTCGCAACCGCGGCCTGGCGCAGCGCGGCAGCAAGGTCAGCTTCGGCGAGTACGGGCTGAAGGCCGCTGATCGTGGCCGCATGACCTCGCGCCAGATCGAGGCCGCGCGCCGCACCATCACGCGCTTTGTCAAGCGCGGCGGCAAGCTGTGGATCCGCATCTTCCCGGACGTCCCGATCACCAAGAAGCCGATCGAGGTGCGCCAGGGCAAGGGCAAGGGCAACGTCGAATACTGGATTGCCCAGATCCAGCCGGGCCGCATGCTGTATGAAATCGAGGGCGTAAGCGAGGCGGAAGCGCGTGAGGCATTCAAGCTGGCCGCCGCCAAGCTGCCATTCAGGACAACCTTTGTTGCACGGACGGTGATGTGATGAGAGCCGCGGAAATGAGAACCAGGTCGGTCGGCGAACTGAAGATGGAACTGCATAACCTGTTGCGCGAGAAGTTCAATCTCGGCATGCAGCGCGGCATCGGCCAGCTGGCACGCCCGGACCAGATCACCCGGGTACGCAAGGACATCGCGCGGGTATATACCGTGCTGAACGAGAAAATGAAGGCGGGTGAGACATCATGAGCGAGACGTCTGCAACGGTACGCATGGTCACCGGCCGGGTGATCAGCGACAGGATGGACAAGTCGGCCACCGTGCTGGTCGAGCGCAAGGTGAAGCACCCGGTGTACGGCAAGTACATCCGCCGTTCCACCAAGCTGCACATCCACGACGAAGACAATGCATGCCGGGAAGGCGATCTGGTGACGATCCAGGAGTGCCGTCCGTATTCGAAGACGAAATCCTGGAAGCTGGTAGAGATAGTCGGGCGCAGTGAATAACGCACCTGTTTTGCGAAACGAGACGAATGGAATAACAGCATGATTCAGATGCAGACAATACTTGATGTGGCGGACAACAGCGGCGCGCGCCGGCTGATGTGCATCAAGGTATTGGGTGGTTCCCACCGGCGTTACGCGCGCATTGGCGACATCATCAAGGTCAGCGTCAAGGAAGCGATTCCGCGCGGCAAGGTGAAGAAGGGCGAGGTGTATAACGCGGTCGTGGTGCGTACCCGCAAGGGCGTGCGCCGTCCGGACGGCTCGCTGATCCGTTTTGACGGCAATGCCGCGGTACTGCTCAACAACCAGCTGCAGCCGATCGGCACCCGCATTTTCGGACCGGTCACCCGCGAGCTGCGCAGTGAGCGGTTCATGAAGATTATTTCGCTGGCGCCAGAAGTGCTGTAGGAGCGGACGATGAACAGGATCAAAAAGGGTGATGACGTCATCGTCATCGCGGGCAGGGACAAGGGCAAACGCGGCAGCGTGCTGCGCGTGATGCCGGACGGACACGTGGTGGTGGCGGACGTCAACATGGTCAAGCGTCACACCAAGCCGAACCCGAACCGGGGTATCGGCGGGGGTATCGTCGAGAAGGAAATGCCGATCGACAGCTCCAACGTGATGCTCTACAACCCGCAGACCAGCAAGGGTGACCGGATCGGCTTCAGAACGCTGGAAGACGGGCGCAAGGTGCGGTTTTTCAAGTCTACCAATGAAGTGGTAGACATCTGATTGAATGGGTTAATGAAATGGCCAGGCTGAAACAGTTTTACACCGAAACGGTGGTCCCGGGGCTCCAGAAGCAGTTCGGGTACGGGAACCCGATGGAAGTGCCGCGCATCACCAAGATCACCCTCAACATGGGTGTGGGTGAGGCAGTTGCCGACCGCAAGGTCATGGAACATGCCGTGGAAGACATGACGAAGATCGCCGGCCAGAAGCCGATCGTGATCAAGGCACGCAAGTCGGTCGCCGGCTTCAAGGTGCGCGAGGGCTGGCCGGTCGGCTGCAAGGTGACCCTGCGCCGCGAACAGATGTACGAGTTCCTGGACCGGCTGATCAATATCGCGATCCCGCGTATCCGCGACTTCCGCGGTATGAACCCGCGCTCCTTCGACGGTCGTGGCAACTACAACATGGGCGTGAAGGAGCAGATCATCTTCCCGGAAATCGATTACGACAAGATCGATGCCCTGCGCGGCATGGATATCACATTCACGACAACCGCAAGAACGGATGAAGAGGCTCGCGCCCTGCTGGCTGCATTCAACTTTCCGTTCCGGCACTGAGGTAACAGCAATGGCCAAATCATCCATGATTGCCCGCGAGGAAAAACGCGCACGTGCGGCGCAGCGCGCTGCACCGAAGCGTGCCGCGCTGAAGGCGATTATCAACAGCAAGACGGCTTCCTATGACGAGCGCTACCAGGCCCAGATGAAGCTGCAGGGGCTGCCACGTGACACCAGTCCCGTGCGCGGCCGTAACCGTTGCCGCGTGACCGGAAGGCCGCACGGCTACTATCGTAAATTTGGACTTTGCCGGAACAAGCTGCGTGAGGCCGCCATGCGCGGTGACGTGCCCGGCCTGGTCAAGGCAAGCTGGTAACCGACCATGATGACCGATCCGATTGCAGATTTTCTCACCCGTATCCGTAACGGGCAGTCCGCCAGCAAGGTGGCCGTCTCGATGCCGTCCTCACGGCTGAAGTGCGCCATTGCAGAGGTGCTGCAGGACGAGGGCTACATCCAGGGATTCAGTACCGCCGACGTCGACGGCAAGCCGGTGCTCACGGTGGAGCTGAAGTACTACAACGGCAAGCCGGTCATCGAGAGCATCCAGCGCTACAGCCGGCCCGGCCTGCGCCAGTACAAGGGCAAGAACGGGATTCCGAGCATCCAGAACGGGCTTGGCGTTGCCATCGTGTCCACTTCCAGGGGCGTAATGAGCGACCGCAAGGCCCGTGCCACCGGCCAGGGCGGTGAAGTGCTCTGCATCGTAAGCTAAGCCAGGCGGATAGAGAAATGTCGAGAGTAGCAAAAATGCCGATCCAGCTGCCCAGCGGCGTTGAGATCACTGCAAGCGGCCAGCAGACCACCGTCAAGGGACCGAAGGGCACGCTGGAACATACCATCCATGCGCTGGTCGAAATGGTGCGTGACGGTGACGAACTGAACTTCAGCCCGCGCGACGGCTCGCAGGCGGCGAACGCCCTGGCCGGTACCACCCGCGCGCTGGTCAATAACCTGGTAGTCGGCGTCAGCGAGGGATTCCAGCGCAAGCTGGAACTGGTCGGCGTGGGCTATCGCGCGCAGGCCAGGGGCAATGTGCTCAACCTGACACTGGGTTTCTCGCACCCGGTGGACTACACGTTGCCGGAAGGCGTGACGGCGGAGACCCCGAGCCAGACCGAGATCCTGATCAGGGGCTGCGACAAGCAGAAGGTCGGCCAGGTTGCCGCCGAGATCCGTGCCTACCGCCCGCCGGAGCCCTACAAGGGCAAGGGCGTGCGCTACTCGGATGAAGTGGTGGTTCGCAAAGAAGCGAAGAAGAAATAGGCATTCATTAACAGGCACCGGATATGGACAAGAAGCAAACACGCTTGCGCCGCGCGCGTCGCACCCGCTCCCACATCAAGATGCTGGGAGTCAACCGTCTGTGCATCCATCGCACACCCCGGCACATCTATGCGCAGGTCATTTCGCCGGAAGGCGGACAGGTGCTGGTCAGCGCATCCACGCTCGACAAGGAAGTGCGCGGTGGCATCGAGAAGACCGGTGGATCCGCCGCCGCCAGCGTGGTGGGCAAGACGATCGCGGAGCGGGCAAAGGCCGCCGGTATCAGCCGCGTTGCCTTCGACCGTTCCGGTTTCAAATATCATGGCCGCGTGAAGGCGCTGGCCGACGCCGCCCGTGAAGGCGGACTCGAATTCTGAACAAGGGCTGAGCTATGGCAAGGGTAGAATCACAGGTACAGGGTGACGGGCTGCTGGAAAAGCTGGTTACCGTCAATCGTGTCGCGAAGGTCGTCAAGGGCGGCCGCCAGTTCGGCTTCACCGCGCTGACCGTGGTGGGCGACGGTGACGGACGCGTCGGCTTCGGTTACGGCAAGGCGCGCGAGGTGCCGGCGGCCATCCAGAAGGCGATGGAATCCGCGCGCAAGAACATGATCAGCATCAATCTGAAGGACGGCACCCTGCAGTACCCGCTGTCCGCGCGTCACGGTGCGGCCAAGGTCTACATGCAACCGGCCTCGGAAGGTACCGGCATCATCGCCGGCGGCGCCATGCGTGCCGTGTTCGAGGTGGTCGGCGTGCACAACGTGCTGGCCAAGTGCATCGGTTCCAACAACCCGATGAACGTGCTGCGTGCAACCATTCGCGGCCTGGAGCAGATGCGCTCGCCGGAAGAGGTCGCCAGCCGGCGCGGCAAGACGGTCAGGGAAATTCTGGAGTAAGTCATGGGCAAGACAATCAAGGTTACCCAGGTGCGCAGCTCGAACGGGCGGTTGCAGAGCCACAAGGATACCGCGCGCGGCCTGGGACTGCGCCGCATGCATCATACCGTCGAGGTGCAGGACACCCCGGAAGTGCGCGGCATGATCAACCGGATCGCCTACATGATCAAGGTCGAGGGCTGAACATGAAACTGAATTCCATCAAGCCGGGTCCCGGCAGCAGGCAGGCCGCGCGGCGCGTCGGTCGCGGCATCGGCTCCGGCCTGGGCAAGACCTGTGGCCGCGGCCACAAGGGCCAGAAGGAACGCTCCGGCGGTTTCCACAAGGTGGGCTTCGAGGGCGGCCAGATGCCGCTGCAGCGTCGCCTGCCGAAGGTCGGCTTCACCACCGCCAGCTCCCGCGTGACCGGCGAGATACGCCTGCACGAACTGGCCGCGGTGAACGCGGACGTGATCGATATCGACGCGCTCCGGCAGGCCAACCTGGTGTCGCGCAACATCGAGCGCGTCAAGGTGTTCGCCTCCGGCACGATTGACAGGGCCGTGACCGTGAAGGGCATCAAGGTCACCCGTGGTGCACGCGCGGCGATCGAGGCGGCCGGGGGCAAGGTCGAGGAATAATGGCCAACGGTTCCTCATTTGCCAGCACTGCCGCCAGTATCGGGCAGATGAAAGAGCTGCGGCAGCGGCTCTTTTTCGTCTTTGGTGCCATCGTCGTGTTCCGTATCGGTTCGTTCATCCCGTTGCCGGGCATCGATCCGCACGTGCTGGCGGCGCTGGTCGAGCAGCAGCGCGGCACCATCCTGGAAATGTTCAACATGTTTTCCGGCGGCGCGCTCAAGCGCCTGTCGCTGTTTGCGCTCGGTGTCATGCCGTACATTTCGGCCTCGATCATCATGAACCTGCTGACCGTGACCATCCCGACGCTGGAACAGCTCAAGAAGGAAGGCGGCGAGGCCGGGCGCCACAAGATCACGCAGTACACGCGCTATGGCACCGTCGGGCTTGCCACCATGCAGGCGTTCGGCATCTCGACCGCGCTGGAGGCCCAGACCATGGGTGGCAGCAGCCTGGTGCTGAATCCCGGTCCCAGCTTCATCCTGACCGCCGTGGTCACCCTGGTCACCGGCACCATATTCCTGATGTGGCTTGGCGAGCAGGTGACCGAACGCGGCGTCGGCAACGGCATTTCACTGCTGATCTTTTCCGGTATCGTGGCCGGCCTGCCGTCCGCCATCGGCGGCACGCTGGAACTGGCGCGGACCGGCGAAATGAACGTGCTGACCATCCTGGTGCTGTTTGCGCTGGCCATGGCGGTGACGGGGTTCGTGGTGTTCGTCGAGCGCGGGCAACGCCGCATCACGGTGAACTACGCCAAGCGCCAGCAGGGCCGCAAGGTGTACGCCGCGCAGAGTACGCACCTGCCGCTGAAGATCAACATGGCCGGCGTGATCCCGCCGATCTTCGCCTCCAGTATTATCCTGTTCCCGGCCACCATGGGCAGCTGGGTCGGGCAGCGTGAAGGCATGGGCTGGTTGCGTGACGTGGCCTCGACCCTGTCCCCGGGCCAGCCGCTGTATGTCATCTTCTACACCGTCGCGATTGTGTTTTTCTGTTTCTTCTATACCGCGCTGGTATTCAATTCCCGCGAGACCGCGGACAACCTGAAAAAGTCCGGTGCGTTCATTCCCGGTATCCGCCCGGGCGAGCAGACGGCCAACTACATCGATCGCGTGATGACGCGCCTGACCGCGGTCGGCGCGGTGTACATCACCCTGGTGTGCCTGATGCCGGAATTCCTGATTTTGTACTGGAACGTACCGTTCTACTTTGGCGGTACCTCGTTGCTGATTATCGTCGTGGTGACCATGGATTTCATGGCACAGGTACAGACCCACCTGGTTTCACACCAGTACAGCGGTCTGATGAAGAAGGCCAACCTCAAGGGCCACGGCAGAACCGGAATGCTGCGCTAGCGGCAGACCCAGAGAAAGGTGCAGGGAAATGAAAGTACGTGCTTCGGTCAAGTGTATCTGCCGCAATTGCAAGATCATTCGGCGCAATGGTGTGGTGCGGGTCATCTGCAAGGATGGCCGCCACAAGCAGCGCCAGGGTTAGGCAATCGCGATCTGCATGCAACTTGTTGATTTAAAATATATTAATGCCCAATGCGCCACGATTTCCGTGGTGCGGAAGGAGCGCTTCGTGTTTGATTTGGCGGCGATTTAGGGTTATCCTGTCGCGCTTTTCGCGCAGCGCCCGATGGCCGGTTTCTGGAGAGAGTTTACATGGCACGTATTGCCGGAATTAACATTGCTGATCACAAACATGCGGTGATTGCCCTGACCGGCATCTACGGCATCGGCCGGGTGACCGCGAAGCGGATCTGCGCGGCGACCGGCGTCAAGCCGGACATGAAGATCAAGGACCTCAGCGAGTCGGAAATCGAGTCGCTGCGTAGTGAAATCACCCGCTACACGGTGGAGGGCGACCTGCGCCGTACCGTGTCCATGAACATCAAGCGCCTGATGGACCTGGGCTGCTATCGCGGCATCCGGCACCGTCGCGGGCTGCCGGTTCATGGCCAGCAAACACAGACGAATGCACGTACCCGCAAGGGACCGCGCCGTCCGATTCGCAAATAACCACTGAAAGTCTGAAACTGGAAACCGGGTATGGCAAAAGCACCTGTACGCAAGAAAGTGAAGAAGGATGTCGCTGACGGCATCGCTCACATTCACGCCTCGTTCAACAACACCATCATTCTGATTACCGATCGTCAGGGTAACGCACTGGCCTGGGCAACGGCCGGCGGGTCGGGTTTCCGCGGCTCGCGCAAGAGCACGCCGTTTGCCGCCCAGGTCGCCGCCGAACGGGCCGGCGAGAAGGTGAAGGAATTCGGCATGAAGAATCTCGAGGTCGAGGTGAAGGGGCCGGGCCCGGGCCGTGAATCCGCGGTGCGCGCGCTGAACAATTGCGGCTTCCAGATCACCAATATCACCGACGTGACGCCGATCCCCCACAACGGCTGCCGTCCGCCCAAGAAGCGTCGCGTATAACGCGTCCAGGAAGGATAGAGAATCATGGCAAAGTACACCGGATCCAAGTGCCGTCAGTGCCGCCGCGAGGGTGGCAAGCTGTTCCTCAAGGGTGAAAAGTGCTTCACCGCCAAGTGCGCCGTCGAGAGCCGTCCGTTCCCGCCCGGCCAGCACGGCCAGCGTCGCACACGCCTGTCGGACTACGCGACGCAGCTGCGCGAGAAGCAGAAGGTGCGCCGTATCTACGGCATCCTCGAGCGCCAGTTCCGCAACTACTACAAGCAGGCCGCCACGACCAAGGGTTCCACCGGTGAAAACCTGCTGCAGCTGCTGGAAGGCCGGCTCGACAACGTGGTCTACCGCATGGGCTTTTCCTGCTCGCGCAGCGAATCGCGCCAGCTGGTCCGTCATAACGGCATCAGCGTGAACGGTGCGCGCGTGAACATACCGTCCTACCAGGTACGGCCGAACGACGTGATCAGCGTGAACGACAAGTGCCACGAGCAACTGCGCGTGCAGTCCGCCGTGGGCCTGGCGCAGCAGCGCGGTATCGCCGACTGGATCGACGTGGACACGAAGAAGATGCAGGGTGTCTACAAGGCGCGTCCGGAACGCAGTGAACTGCCGGCCGACATCAA
>CAZMAK010000064.1:0-12767 GCA_964564245.1 uncultured Ectothiorhodospiraceae bacterium
CGGGTTGACGTCCTTGCGCGGCTCCTTGCCGAAGAAGTTCTTCACCATCTCCTGCACCTTCGGCATGCGCGTCTGGCCGCCGACCAGGATGATGTCGTCGATGTCCTTCACGGACAGCCCGGCATCCTTCAGCGCCAGCTTGCACGGGTCGATGGTGCGGTCGATCAGTTCCTCGACCAGGGACTCCAGCTTGGCACGGGTCAGCTTCATGGCCAGGTGCTTCGGGCCGCTGGCATCGGCCGTGATATACGGCAGGTTCACGTCGGTCTGCTGGCTGGAGGACAACTCGATCTTGGCCTTCTCGGCGCCTTCCTTCAGGCGCTGCATCGCCAGCGGATCGCCGCGCAGGTCCATGCCCTGGTCCTTTTTGAACTGGTCGGCCAGGTAGTCGATCAGGCGCATGTCGAAATCCTCGCCACCGAGGAAGGTATCCCCGTTGGTGGACAGCACCTCGAACTGGTGTTCGCCGTCGACGTCGGCGATCTCGATGATGGAGATATCGAAGGTACCGCCACCCAGGTCGTACACGGCAATCTTGGAATCGCCGCGCTTCTTGTCCATGCCATAGGCCAGCGCGGCCGCGGTCGGCTCGTTGATGATGCGCTTCACGTCGAGCCCGGCAATGCGGCCGGCGTCCTTGGTCGCCTGGCGCTGGGAATCGTTGAAGTAGGCCGGTACCGTGACCACGGCCTCGGTGACCTCCTCGCCCAGGTAGGCCTCTGCCGTGGCCTTCATCTTCTGCAGGACGCGTGCGGACACCTCCGGCGGCGCCATGCGCTTGCCACGGGCTTCCACCCAGGCGTCGCCGTTGTCAGCCTTCACGATCTTGTAGGGCACCAGCTTGATATCGCGCTGCACCACCTCTTCCTCGAAGCGGCGTCCGATCAGGCGCTTGACTGCATACAGGGTATTGTGCGGATTGGTCACGGCCTGGCGCTTGGCGGCCTGGCCGACCAGCACCTCGTCGTCGTTGGTATAGGCCACGATGGACGGCGTGGTGCGATCACCCTCGCTGTTCTCGATCACCCGCGACTTGCCGCCTTCCATCACGGCAACACAGGAATTGGTCGTACCGAGGTCAATGCCGATGATTTTGCCCATTTTCTCTATTCTCCGTGTAACTGCATGAATTCACTAAAACTGGTTTCGTTTTCCAATACCCCGTAACTGGGGGCAATCGCGGGATAATTCAAGCACCCGTCAGGCATTACCGCCCCCCGGCGCCTTCGACACAATCACCATGGCCGGGCGGATCAGTCGTCCGTGCAGGGTGTAGCCCTTCTGCACCACGGTGACCACGGTATTGGGGGGAACATCGGTGCGCTCCTGGATGGACATGGCCTGGTGGAATTCCGGGTTGAACGGCTCATTGGCGGGGTTCACTTCACGAATCTCGAACTTGCCCATCGCGGTGGTCAGGATCTGCAGGGTCAGCTCCACCCCCTCGCGCAACTTGGCCACGTCGCCGTTTTCGGCGGCAAAGGCCTGCAGGCCCATTTCCATGCTGTCCCGCACCGGCAGCAGCTCGCCGGCGAAGCGCTCCAGCGCGAACTTGTGTGCATTGGCCAGGTCGCGCTCGCTGCGTTTGCGCAGGTTGTCGAGCTCGGCCTGCAGGTGCAGGCACTGGTCCCAGTGTTCATCCGCCTTGCCGCGGGCGTCTTCCAGCAGGGCCGTCAGGGTCGCCGTATCGGTGGTTTCCGGGTCTTTGGCGGTCTCTTCCCCGCCCAAGGCCTCAAGGATTTCTTCTGCGCCATTCTCTTTATCTATCATTTACTTGCTCCATACTTCAGAGATTCTACGCAAAGACGCGCCCGCCCCTTTGCCGCTTAATGCCAGCCGATATGGGGTTTATTCCTTGCCATTCAAGGCCGCACCCAGCAATCGGGCCGTCGCATCCACGATCGGGATCACCCGGTCGTAGGCCATCCGGGTGGGGCCGATCACTCCCAGCACCCCGAGTATCTTCCCTCCCACGGCATACGGCGCGGTCACCATGCTGCACTCGTCCAGCACCTGGTAGCCGGATTCCTCGCCGATGAAGATCTGGATGCCCTCGCCGTGCACGCACTGGTCGAGCAGGTGCAGCATGTCGCGTTTCTGGTTGAAGGCATCAAACAGCTTGCGCAGCCGTTCGATGTCGCACAGCTCGCGGAACTCCATCAGGTTGGTCTGCCCGGCAACCACAAAATCCTCACTGCGGTTCTTCTCCAGCACCTGGTCGGCCAGCTGCATGGCGGCCAGCATCATGTCGTTCATGCTGGAACGGGTTTCCTGCATCTCGCGCAACAGCGTGTCGCGCACCTGGTCCAGGTCCTTGCCGGACAGCAGGTGGTTCAGGTAATTGGAGGCCTGCTGCAGCTCGGCCTGCGAATAGACCTTGTCCACCTTCAGCACCCGGTTCTGCACCTCGTCCTTGCCCAGCACCAGGATGGCCAGCACCCGGGATTCGGACAGCGGCAGGAATTCCACCCGCCGGAACAGGGGCTGTCCTGGCCTGGGCAGGGTCACCACCCCGGCCAGGTGGGTGATGCCGGACAACATGCCGGAGGCCGTCTCGACCAGGTCCTGCGGGGTCTTGTCCAGTTTCAGCTCCGCGCGCATGCGCTCCAGCGCACGATGATCGAGCGGCTGCACCGTCAGCAGGGTATCCACGAAGAAACGGTAGCCCTGTACGGTCGGCACGCGCCCGGCCGAGGTGTGGGGGGAAGCCACGAAACCCAGCTCCTCGAGGTCGGCCATGACGTTGCGAATCGTGGCCGGACTCAGCTTCAGCCCGGCATCTCGGGCCAGGGTACGGGAACCGACCGGTTGGCCGTCCCGCACGTAGTGGTCGATCAGCACCCGCAGCATTTGCCGTGCCCTGTCGGAAAGTACTGTCTGCGTCTCTTTCATCGTGGCTGTCTGACCCTGATCCCGGCCACCATAGTAATGCATCTGGCACTCGATCTGGTAGAGTGCCAAACCGGTTCCGGCCCGAAAACCGAAACCGGATAAACTGTTGGCGCACCCGTGAAGTCATGCTAGTTTCGCTGCCATTACCTTCATCCACCGCATCCATGAGCACAACCTTTACCCGCATCGGGCTGATCGGCAAGGCCGGTGACCAGCAGGTCGCACAAACGCTGCAGACCCTGGCCAGCCACCTGGCCGGACAGCAGCGGGAAATCCTGCTGGATGCCGGTATCGCACCCCTGTTCAGTGACAACCCGTATCCGGTGGCGGACCGTGCCACGCTGTCCGGCCGGATCGACCTCGCCGTGGTGGTCGGAGGGGATGGCACCCTGTTGAACGCCGCCCGCAGTCTGGCGGAGTCCGATGTGGCCGTGCTCGGTGTGAACCTCGGACGGCTGGGTTTCCTGGTGGATGTGTCCCCCGATGAAATGACCCTGCAGATGGATCGCATCCTGGGCGGCCACTACCAGGAAGACCACCGTACCCTGTTGCACGCCCGCATGACCCGCGGCGAGGAATTGCTCAGCGAGACTACCGCACTGAATGACGTCATCGTGCACAAGCGGGACATTGCGCGCATGATCGAGCTGGATACCTGGATTGACGGCTACTTTCTCAACACCAACCGGTCCGACGGGCTGATTGTCACGACACCGACCGGCTCCACCGCCTATGCGCTGTCGGGCGGAGGCCCGGTGCTGCACCCGGACCTGAATGCCATCGCACTGGTGCCGATCTGTCCGCACACCCTCAGCAACCGCCCCATCGTGCTCAGTGACAACGCGGTCATCGAGATCGTCCTGCACCCCGGCACACTGGAGGCCACGGTCTCCTGCGACGGGCAGATCAGCCAGCCGCTGCAGGCCGGTGACCACGTGCAGATTCGCAAGCATGCCCACACCCTGCGCCTGCTGCATCCCGTGGGACACGACTATTTTGCCGTATTGCGCCGCAAGCTGCGCTGGAGCGAGCAGCCCTGAACGGATTGCCATGCTGACCCATATACACGTCCGCAACCTCGCCATCGTGGATGAAATCGAGCTGGAATTCACCTCCGGCCTGACCGCACTCACCGGTGAGACCGGCGCCGGCAAATCGATCCTGATCGACGCACTGGGCCTGGTGCTCGGTGACCGGGCCGACAGTGCCGTCATCCGCCACGGCGCCGATCGCGCCGAGATCTCCGCGACCTTCGATGTCCGGCACAACCCGGCCGTCGGCCACTGGCTGTCCGCCCACGACATGGACCTGGAGGGCGAATGCCTGCTGCGCCGCATCATCGGCCGCGACGGCCGCTCGCGCGGTTATATCAACGGCCAGCCGGCACCCATGCAGCTGCTGCGCGAGCTGGGCGAGTCACTGGTCGACATCCACGGCCAGCATGAGCACCAGTCGCTGCTGCGCGCCCCGGTACAGCGGGAGCTGCTGGATGCATTCGGGGGCTACCCCGCGCTGCTGGCGCAGGTCAGCGGGCTTCACACACAATGGCAGGAACTGCGTAGCCGGCTGGCGGACGCCGCCCGCCACGAGGCGGATCGCGAGGCACGCATCGACCTGCTGTCCTACCAGCTCGACGAGCTGGACTCCGCCGGCCTGGATGCGGACGAGATTGCCTCCATCGACGCGGAACATGCCAGGCAGGCCAATGCGGGACGCCTGCTCGAAACCGGCCGGCGCACCCTGGAATGGCTCGACAACGACGAGGATGACAACGCGATCCGCCTCATCAGCCGCGGCCTCGACGCGCTGGCCGGGCTGGCGCAACTGGACAGCCGGCTGGATGAGCCGGCCCGGCTGCTTGGTGAAGCCCTGGCAACGGCGCAGGAAAGCGCAACCCAGTTGCGCCACTATCTCGACCGGCTGGAGATCGACCCGGCGCAATTGCAGTGGCTGGAACAGCGTATCGGGGTAATCCACGACCTGTCTCGCAAGCACCGCTGCACGCCGGCGGAACTGCCGGCCGTCACCAGGCAATTGCGTACCGAACTGGACGGGCTGCTGCATGCCGGCGAGCATCGGGAACAGCTGCAGGCGGAGCTGGCCCGGACCGAGCAGGATTACCTGGCCGCGGCCGGACAGCTCACCGACAAACGGCACGCAGCGGCCGGCGTGTTCAGCCGGGAAATCACCGCTGCCATGCAAACGCTCGGTATGGCCGGCGCGATCTTTACCGCCGGCATCACCCCGCGCGCCGAACCCGGCGCCCACGGCATGGACCTGATTGAATACCAGGTCAGCGCCAACAAGGGACTGCCGCCGCAACCGCTGGCCCGGGTTGCCTCCGGTGGCGAACTGTCACGCATCAGCCTGTCGATCCAGGTGATCGCGGCGGACAGCGGCACGATTCCCACGCTGATCTTCGACGAGGTCGACAGCGGGATCGGCGGCGGCGTGGCGGAAATCGTCGGCCGCAAGCTGCGCACACTGGCTGCCACGCGCCAGGTCCTGTGCGTCACCCACCTGCCCCAGGTCGCCGCCCAGGCGCATCACCAGCTGCAGGTCAGCAAGCTGTCCGATGACGACACTACCCGCACACGGATCCGGCGGTTGACGCCGGAACAACGCATCGATGAACTGGCCCGCATGCTGGGTGGCCTGAAGATCACCCGCCAGTCCCGCGAACATGCCCGCGCGATGATGCAGCAGGCACACCCCACCATCCGCAAAACGCGGGAAAAGGCCTGATCCACGGCTGCCGGGACATCACCGCCACGCACGGACTGCCACGCAAGGGAGGCTGTATCGCATGATGCGCAAACTGTCCATGAAATCCTTGAAATCGCCGAGCCGGCCGGTATCCTCGCATCCGCCTTCAGCGAACAATGGCGCATGCGCCGGCTGAAGGCGGGGATCTGGCGGCATCTCTGCTGGAGGACTGGGTCATCACACCGCAGGAACCGCTGAAGATGGAGATGGCGCGCCACAGGCCTGGCCTGGGCCGGGAAGATGCGGAACCGAGCTTCGAACGGATCGCCAGGGGGCACATGCGGGATGCCAGCAACGGCCCGCACTGCCACGAGCCGTTTTATACCCCGGGGGACACCGTTCGCACGGCGCCACCCGGAGGCTGAAGGCCGGCGGTTGAGACGCGGTTTGAGCCAGGTGCTACTTCACCCGGCACTTGCTGCAGATACCGTACATGTAAAGCGAGTGATCGGTCAGTTCATAGCCCAGCTCGTCCGCAATCGTGCGCTGGCGTTTTTCAATCGTCTCGTCGACGAACTCATCGATATGACCGCATTTCAGGCACATGATGTGGTCGTGGTGCCCACCCTGGTCCAGTTCGAACACGGAGTGCCCGCCCTCGAAGTGATGGCGCTTGACGATGCCGGCCGATTCGAACTGGGTCAGTACGCGATAGACCGTTGCCAGGCCGATATCCTCACCCTCCTCCAGCAGCGCCTTGTAGACATCCTCCGCACTGTGGTGGTGGTGGCTGCTGGCCTCCAGGATATCGAGGATCTTCATCCTGGGCAGCGTGACCTTCAGGCCTACCTTGCGTAACTCACTGGATTCCAATGTGTGCTCTCCTGTGGTGATGCCAAAGTCGACGTACATGGGGTATGATGCGGCCGGTCAGTCTGGCAACTCCGTGAACCCATGAACATACGTCCAGTTATTATAGCCTGCTTATCCGGCCTGATGTTCGGCGGCTGCTCGATGGGTGACTGGAGCCTGGTACATCGCATCGACGTGCAGCAGGGCAACGTGATCAGCCAGGATGCACTGAACCAGCTGGCGCCGGGCATGACCCGCCGCCAGGTCCAGTACGTGATGGGCTCGCCCATGATCACCGACACCTTCCACAAGAACCGCTGGGACTACATCTACCGGATGCAACCGGGCGAGGGCAAGGTGACCGAACAGCACGTCACACTGTTCTTCAACGGAGACACCCTGTCCAGCATCAGCGGCACCATGCATCCGCAGAAGACCGGGCAGGGAACCCCCGTGGCTCATGAGCAGGTCACGCTGGTGGTCCCTCCCGAGAAACGCACCCCGCCGGGGCTGCTTTCCCGCTTCTGGTACTGGATCACCTTCCGCGATATCAACAAGACCGGTACGGACTAGCGCGGCCGCTCAGCCCTCCTCGCCCAGCGAGCCGGCCCCCTTCTTCATCACCTTGCCGGCAGCTGCCCGTTTCTTCCTGACTTCCTTCGGGTCAGCGATCAGGGGCCGGTAGATCTCGACGCGGTCGCCCGGGTGCAGCGTGTCTGAAAGCTTCGCCAGTTTGCCGAACACCCCGACCTGGTTCTGCGCCAGGTCGATCTCGGGAAACTGCAACAGGATACCCGAGGCACGGATCACACGCTCGACGGTGTCACCCGGAGCGGCCTGGCACTGCAGGATGACCTGCCGGTCCGGCAGGGCGTAGGCCACTTCCACGGTCATCGGATCAGCGTTCACCGTACACCTCCACGGCGCGTTTCTGGAATGCGTCCACCAGTGAGTTGGCAATCTTGCCGAAGACCGGACCGGTCACCAGGCTCACCATGCGGCTGGAGAATGCGTATTCCAGGTGCAGCGATATCCGGCAGCCGTGATCACCGAGCGAATCAAAGCGCCAGCTCCCATCCAGTTTTCTGAACGGACCATCCACCAGGTGCATGAGTATGGCCTCGTTACCGACATGGCGATTACGCGTGGTGAAGGACTTCGCCACACCGCCAACGGCAAAATCGATGCGCGCACGCACCTCGTCACCGTCCCCGGACGAGGACTGTGCCCCGCTGCACCAGGGCAGAAACCGCGGATAGCTGTCGACGTCACTGACCAGCGCAAACATCTCCTGTTGCGTATAGGGGACCAGCGCCGAGCGGGAAATGGTTTCCAAGTCCGGTGCCCGGGTTCAGGTGAAAGGGATCATGCCCAGCGCGTGCAGGAAGATCACGATGATGCACAGCGGGGTGATGTAGCGGATCAACATGCGCCACAGCGGATAAAAGAACCGGTCGCCCATGCCCAGCTCATCCGCACTGGACTCACGCGACATGATCCAGGCGGCAAACACGGCAATCAGCAGCCCGGTCAGCGGCAGCATGACATTGGCGGTCAGGTAATCCAGCAGGTCGAACAACGTACTGTCACGGAACACCGTGAATCGGGACAGCGGCCTGAAGCCGGACCAGATATTGAACGAGAAGATCGTCAGCAGTCCCACCGCCCAGGCCGCGGCACCTGCCGCGATCGCAGCGCGCAGGCGTGTCATGCCGCGCTGTTCGACCAGCCAGGCGACGACCGGTTCGATCAGCGCGATCGAGGACGACCAGGCGGCGATGACCAGCAGGACAAAGAACAGCGTGCCGAACAACGCACCGTAGGCCATGTGACCGAAGGCAAGCGGCAGGGACTGGAAAATCAGCCGGGGGCCGCTACCCGGCTCCAGGCCGTTGGCCTGGAGTATGGAAAACACCGCAATGCCGGCCAGCAGTGCAACCAGCGTATCCAGCGTGGCGACCGCCAGCGAGGCCCGCGCAATCGAGACGTCACCCGGCAGATAGGAACCGTAGGCCATGACCGCTCCCTTGCCCAGGCTCAGCGTAAAAAAGGCCTGCCCCATCGCGACCAGCACCGCCTCGGGGGTAATCCGGCTGAAGTCGATGTGAAACATGTAATCCACGCCCTGCGCGAACGAGCCACTGTGCCAGGCATAGCCCAGCAGTGCCAGCAGCAGCAGGAACAACACCGGGATCAGCAACCGCACCGCATACTGCAGACCATGCGTGACGCCACGTGCCGCCACGGCCGTGGTCATCACCATGAACAGGGTGTGCCAGGCCAGCAGCCGTTCCGGCCCGGCGATCAGGTTGTCGAAGATCGTCTGTATCCCGTCGGCGGTCAGCCCCGTGAACAGCCCGCTGCCGGCACGAAACACGTAGGCCATCGCCCAGCCGGCAATCACACTGTAGTAGGACAGGATCAGAAAGCCGGCGAGTACCCCGGCCCCGCCCAGCCAGGTCCAGCGTGCAGAGGCATGCTCCTCGATCGCCAGCACGCGCATGGTGTTCACCGGGCTGAAGCTGCCGCGGCGGCCCAGCATCACCTCGGCCATCATGACCGGGATGCCGATCAGCAGGATACAGACCAGATAGACCAGCACGAATGCACCGCCACCGTTCTCGCCGATGATATAGGGAAATTTCCAGATATTGCTCAGACCGACCGCCGAGCCGGTAGCCGCGAGAATGAATGCCAGCTGGCCGGACCACAGGCCATGAATGCTAGCGCGCTTGGTGGACATGTCCCTCTCCGCTGATCGACGGGGTTGGCAGCACCGGCATTGTCCGTGAAATGCACGGCTATCACAACCGCAGACGGCACGGTAAGATGCACCGGATTACCCACGGATATGCCGCACCGATGGCCAGGCAGAAAACGAAAACCTCATCCAGTACCATCGCGCTGAACAAGAAGGCCCGCCACGACTATTTCATCGAGGATAGCCTGGAGGCCGGACTGGTATTGCAGGGCTGGGAAGTCAAGAGCCTGCGCGAGGGCCGTGTGCAGCTCACCGAGAGCTATATCGTGATCCGGAACAACGAGGCCTGGCTGTTCGGATTTCACGTCTCTCCGTTGTTGAGCGCCTCCACGCACGTTACCCCGGACCCGACACGTACCCGCAAGCTGCTGCTGCACCGGCGCGAGCTCGACCGGCTGGTCGGCGCCGTCGAGCGCAAGGGCTACACGCTGGTACCACTGGCGCTGTACTGGAAACGCGGCAAGGCCAAGCTGGAAATCGCACTGGCGCGCGGCAAACATGTCCATGACAAGCGCGCCACCGAAAAAGATCGTGACTGGCAGCGCGAAAAACAGCGCATGCTGCGCAAGCACTGATTCGTCCTGACGTCAGAAACGGCAACCGGCGGGTCAGTGCGCCGCAGGTGCGGTAACAGCCGTCGACGTGCCCTCCTCAACGGCGTTCATCTTTGCCAGCCGTGCAATCAGTCCATCCAGTCCCTGCTCCCTGATTTCCCGGGAGAACGCGGAGCGGTTCGTGGCGACCAGGCTGATCCCGTCGACGGAGATGTCATAGATCAGCCAGTCCCCGGACTGCAGATGAAGACGGAAACCGAGACGGATGGGTGGCCCGCCCGGTTGCTCCACCTCGGCATCCACCTCCGCGCGATCGCCATGTGGCCCACGGGACGGCAGGATGTGAATGGCGTTGTCATGGTACTTGTTGATCGAACGCAGGTAGGTTTTCAGCAGTAACGCACGAAATTCCTCCACGAAACGACTGCGTTGCCGGTCCGTCGCCGTACGCCAGTACCTGCCGAGCACCCACTGGGACGCCGCGTTGAAATCGATATGCGGCAGAATGTACCGGTCCGCAAGATCCCGCAGCCGCCGGCCGTCCTGCAACAGTGCCGGATCCCGGTGAATCTCGGCGAGCACCCGGTCGGTCATCTCCTGCAGCATGGCCCGGGGATCCTGTTGCGCGGCCGTCACGAGCCGGCTGCCCAGTGCCAGCAGGAATGCACAGCAGACCATCGCGGACACCCGGCCGGCCCGGCCGGCTCCATGAATACGGGTATTGCCAGCTATCTGATCGTGCATACCGTGTTTCCCCGGTTATTGCAGGCCCACCGTCACAGTGTAGACTATGGTTCCGGATTCTCTTGTCACCGAAAGTACACATTCCCGGCCCGCCGGATCAACCCTTGCACCCGAGATGACCGGAAAACTGACCGAACCGCGCGTGATCACCGACTACCGGCGCGAGCCGGTCTGCATCCTGCCGGCCGGTTTCCACCTGGACGATTCTCGCTGGGCGGCAATCTGGCAACGCTATGAGACCACGGGTGCCTGCCTCACCCACGAAGACCTGCGCGAGCTCTTCCCGGACGAACCGGCCCTGCAGAAGAAACCACTGTAGGAGCGGACGATGCCCGCGAACCGGCTCGCTTCCCGTACGAACCGAACCTGAAATAACGATTGCAGGAGCGGCTCGCAGCGGCGAAGGGGGTTGCTCCGCGGTATATCGCGCCTGCAAGGCGCCTACTTAACCGCGCCTGCAGGGCGCCCCTACATCCCCTCACGCAACGCGGCAATGCGCACTTCCAGCGGCGGGTGGCTCATGAACAGTTTTCTGAACCCGGACCCGATGCCACCGGCGATGCCGAAGGCGGCAAACTCGCCGGGCAGATCCTGCGGCTCGTGCGCGCGCTGCAGGGCCTGCAGCGCGTCGATCATCTTCTGCCGGCCGGCCAGGCGGGCCCCACCCGCATCGGCCCGGAACTCGCGGCGGCGCGAAAACCACATGACGATCATCGAGGCCAGGATCGACAGGAAGATCTGCGCCACGATCGAGGTAATGAAATAGGCCGGTCCGTAGCCGCGTTCGGTCTTGAACACCACGCGGTCGACCACGTGACCGACCACGCGCGACAGGAAGATCACGAAGGTGTTCACCACGCCCTGGATCAGGGCCAGGGTCACCATGTCGCCGTTGCTGACATGGGTCATCTCGTGCCCGAGCACGGCCTCGATCTCGTCGCCGTGCATACGCTGCAGCAGCCCGGTGCTGACCGCCACCAGCGCGTGGTTACGATTCATACCGGTGGCGAAGGCATTCGGCTCGGGCGAGTCGAAGATGCCGACCTCCGGCATGCCGACACGCGCCTGCTGTGCCTGGCGGCGCACCACGTCCACCAGCCACTGCTCGGTGTGGTCTCGCGGCTGCTCGATGACCTTTACACCCATGGAACGCTTGGCCAGGAACTTGGACATGGCCAGCGAGATGAAGGAACCGGTGAAACCGATCACCGCGGACATCACCAGCAGCGCCTGCAGGTTGAGATCCACCCCGTTCTTCGCCAGCACCCCTTCGAGGCCCAGCATCTGGAATACCACGCTGACGACCACGAGAACGGCCGCGTTGGTCGCCAGAAACAGCATAATTCTCATCATGTTCGCTCACCTTGCAGAGTATCCGGATCGGACAGGGATAGGACCACAAAGCGGCCGGATCATTCCCTGGTTCCTCCATCATTGAGGCACGGGCGTGAAACTTCAAGGCCGGAACTTTCCAGCTACTGTGCTATCCTACTGGTGTTCTTCAAGGGGGCGACCTGGCTTCGACGTGGGTTGCGAAACCTGAGGTGCATGCCGAGGTGCGGTGGCCTCGTAAAACACGCTGCAAAAACTTAGTTGCCAACGACGACAACTACGCACTCGCTGCTTAAACCCCAGTAGGGTGCCGTCTGACCGGAGCCGTGCTTGTGCGTCCGGGTTCCCTCGGGAACACTCAGGCGTCGATTCTCACAAGATCGCGATGAGGCACGTCCGGGGCTGACTCGCTAAAACTCTACGGAATCGCTGGCTGTCTTCCCTGCCCGTCGGGTAGCAGTCAGTTAAATGAATAGACGCGGATAAGCATGTAGAGCCAAAGGCAGAGGACTTGCGGACGCGGGTTCGATTAGTGAAATGGTCGCCACAGGGAGTGATCCCTGTTGGAAAAAGAGAGCTCATACGGTGAACGCTACGGGACAGGGGTCCTATGCCAACGCCGTCCGGTGAACGGGAAACCGAAAAGCCGGCTAGAGACTCATAGGCTCCTGATGGGGAATACCCCATGGAGTACTAGGGTGGGTAGCTGCCACGGGGCAACGACTCACAACACGCTCTCCCCTGCCGGCAACGGCAGGTGAAGGAATAGTCCAGCCCATATCGAAAGATATGGAACCAGCTGTCCCGCCGCCTCCACCAATTCCGGCCCTGACTCAGGTCAGGGCCGCTTTCAGGGAGGAAACGTGGCTGCTGCTCGCCAGACAAACACGCTCACACCGACAGATGCTGCCTATATCGCCGGACTG
>CAZMAK010000065.1:0-12755 GCA_964564245.1 uncultured Ectothiorhodospiraceae bacterium
CACAAACTCCCTCTCCCTCCGGGAGAGGGTTGGGGTGAGGGGATCAAATCTGGTTAATTGCCTGAACTCGATCCCCTCATCCTGCCCTTCTCGGCAACTGCTCCCTGCGTTGCTCTCGGCTCGGGCGTCCTGCTTCGCTCCATGGACCCGTACCACCGACATCCCTGTCGGCGTCCCGGAGGGAGAAGGGACGCAAGGTTTGTACAGCCGGGGTTGAATTTCATATCCCGGCCTGGCTAATCACCTGCAATGCTGTGCATAGTGAAAGACATACTGATCGTTCAACGAATTTATCTGGGACAGCAGTGATCCGATCCCTTTCCCCGTTTATATCCTGCTGATTATAAATATAAAATAATACCTTCCCCGCGTGCCCGCACCGAATTTGTTCAAGGAAAATAGCAAGCTGGTCGCTATGCATCGTGCATGAAGGATACATGCACGGTGATTCCTTAATCATCCGGGCCAGGCATTCGAAATGCGCGAGCGATCGCGTACCTCGCTAGTAGTCGTGCTCCACAGGGAACGTTGAGCTAACTGATATTCGGTTAGTCCGTGGCCCGGTGTGTGAGCGCGCAGATGCACCCGGCAACCCGGTTTCATTACAACTGCAGTCCTGTGACCCTGCCTGCCCGCGGTTCGTGCCGCGGCCTGCATGCGGGTGCAGCGACGCTATCCACAGCCCGGAATTCCCCCCTGCCGTTCGGCCCGGCCCGGCCGGCTATCGCCCTGCTTCATGGCTGGCTGCGGGCATGCATCCTGCTGACGGCCGCGCTCGCCGCGCTGTGTCCGGGCGAACCGGTGTACGCACTCGGTACCCTGGCAGGGACCGCCATTCACAATGTCTCCCGTGTCGAGTACATGATCGCCGGCACCGGTTCCAGTGCTGCCAGTAATATCGTCAGTTTCCTTGTCGATGAGAAACTGGATGTCAATGTCGCCTGGCAGGACGCGGCCGGCATCGGTGTCAGTACGCCCGATACGGCGCGCGTCACGACCTTTCTGCTGACCAATACCGGCAATGGCAACGATAGTTACCGGCTGAGCGTGGATGACGGTGCCGGTGGTGACCAGTTCGACCCGGTTGCGGTGGATATCTACCTGGATGGCAACGGCAACGGGGTCTTCGATGCGGGGACCGATCCGCAATACGTGGCGGGGGGCAATGACCCGGTGCTGGCACCGGAGGCATCGCAGCTGGTGTTCGTGTGCAATACCATACCCGCCGGTCTGAACAACGGCGACCTGGGCAACACCGTCCTCATCGCCACTTCGAATACCGGCAGCGGTACGCCCGGTACCGTGCTGGTCAATGCCGGTGACAACAACACCAGTGCAGTGATCGGTTCCTCCGGTGGCAGCGGCCGTGCCACCGGAAGCTACCTCGTGAATGCCGCCTCGGTCACCCTGTTGAAATCAGTCGTGATCACCGACCCGCAGGGCGGCAGCCAGCCGGTAACGGGTGCGCGACTCGATTACCGGATCAACGCCACCGTGACCGGTACCGGTGTTGCCAGCGACGTGGTGATTACCGATCCGCTGCCGGCCAATACCACCTATACCAGTGGTTCCCTGAGCATGAACAACCTGGCCCTGACGGATGCCGCCGACGGTGATGCCGGCGATGTCGGCGCGTCCAGCGCAAATACCGTAACCGTTCACCTTGGTGATCTGTCCGGGGCGTCACCCGTGCAGACCGTTTCGTTCGAAGTCGTCATCAATTAGCAGTCGAGGAGGAAACATGAAAACTTCAGTGCGCATCAGTACCGGTTTGTTGCTCTCGTTCCTGAGCTTCAGTGTGCTTGCACAGATCGAAGTCAGTGCCCGGGCGGAGACCGAGGTTGTCGAAACCGCAGCAACCGGCGAGAAGATCGTGAAGCGTATCGACGCCACCACCGTGGTACCGGGTGCCGAGGTGATTTACACCATCAACGCCAGAAACACCGGCAGCGATCCGGCAAAACACGTGGTCGTGACGAACCCGGTTCCGCAATCGACCGTATATGTCGATGGCAGCGCCGCCGGTGACAACACCGACATCATGTTTTCCGTGGACGGCGGCAAGAGCTATGCCCATGCGGACAAGCTGACGGTGCATGACGAAAACGGAAAACCGCGCAAGGCGGAGGCGGCGGACTACACCAACGTGCGCTGGACGCTGCGCTCGGAACTGCAGCCGTCCCGGCAGTTGCCGGTCTCGTACCGCGTCAAGGTGAAATAACACAACGATGAAGCAGATTACAGGCGGGAAATCAATCGCAGCGTTGCTGCACATTTCAGGCAACACAACCGTAAGGAGAAGTAACATGCAGCAGAAAAGCTTGCGCAATACCAGCGCCTCGTTACTGGCACTGGCGTTATTCGCCGGTGGCGCACAGACCGCGTACGCGGTCGGCACCCGGTCCGGCGTGATCATCAGCAATACGGCAACGGTAAATTACGACGTGGGTGCCAACGCACGCAGTGCAACCGGCGCGGCGCCGGATGTCACTGTCGATAACCGCGTCGATCTGACCGTGACCAACACCAACGCGGGTAACAACCTGAACGTGAACCCCGGGCAGACCGACCGGATACTGTCCTACACGGTGACCAACACCGGTAATACCACGCAAGGCTACCTGCTGAGTGTCGCGGTCCCCACCGCAGGCATCCCGGCCGGAAACTTCCGGATCTACGTCGATGCCAACAACGACGGCGTACCGGATGCGGGTGAGCTGTACACGGCGGGTACCAATGCCGGCAACCTCGACCCGAACGGTGTGCCGGGTACCGATGACATCATGCACGTGCTGGTGGTAGCGGATATCGCCGCAGGTGCTGCGGATGCAACCGTGGACGATGTCCGGCTGGTGGCACAAACCACCGATTCCGGCAGCGCAACGATTACTGCCGCATCGGGTGCACCGACCGCCGGTGTCGACGTGGTGTTTGCCGATGATGCCGGTACCAGCAGCGATGCCAGCCGTGATGGCAAGCATTCCGCTGCGGCAACCTTTACCGTGCAGAGCGCCACGCTGTCAGCCACCAAGACCATCGTGTCGACGACCGATGAATTCGGCAGCGGCTATGCGATCCCCGGTGCCAGGGTGGTATACCAGATTCGTGTGACCAACTCGGGCTCGGCCGCGGTGGACAGCAACACGGTTTCGGTTACCGATCCGGTCCCAGCCGGCACCAGCCTGTGTGTTGCCACCGCGGGTAACTGCACGGCACCCGCCTTCACGGATGGTGGTACCAGCAGTGGACTGAGCGCAGCTGCGTTCGAGTACTCGTTCGTCAGTGGTGCGAATGCCTGTAACAGCGGCAGTTTCGTCGGCACCACGCCGAGCGCGGATGCGAACGGTTACGATGCGGCGGTTACCTGTGTGCGTCAGCAGCCAACCGGAAGCATGAATGCATCCGGTGGCTACTTCGACGTGCAGTTCACGGTCGGTATCAAGTAACACACGGCATCGTGTGAAGCGTGGTTTATTCATGCCACAGCAAGTGTATGCCGCTGTACCGCCGGACCCGCGTCCGGCGGTACAGTTGCATTTGCGGCTGACAGATTCCGCATGTACACCACGACACCATGCACATATCTCCATGCCAGCCACCATTTCCGGCTGGCAGTCTTTCTGCTGTTCTGCTGGCTGCTGTTGCCATGGCCGGCACATGCCGTAGCGCCGGGAACGGTAATCAGCAATACCGCGACGGCAAGTTTCAACGGGGGCAGTACGAGTAATTCCAACACGGTCAGCGTGACGACCGTGACCGCCCGTACCCCGTCCACCATCGAATTCCTGCAATACGCACCCGGCACGGCAATGACGCAGTTCGTGCCGGTTGCGACAACCGACTTCAGCAGCAGCGGCTCACTGGCCGGCCCGTACCTGCCGCTGGCCCCGCCGAAGGAACTCGGCAGCCAGACCACGATTGATCTGGGCAGTCCCGTGCCGCTGGGTCCGGTTACGCTGTTTCACCAGGGTGAACCGGTATTCATCCGCCTGACCGACCCGGACCAGAATCTCGATGCCGGCGTGGTGGAGACCGTGCTGGTCCGGCTTGCGGTCAGCACGACCGGCGACATGGAAATCCTGCGCCTGACGGAAACCGCTCCGGATGCCGGGGTGTTTACCGGATATATCCAGTCCTGGATCGGGGCCAGCAATCCGGGCGCGGCGGCGGTCTCGAACGGCATGCTCGGTCTGCACGACGATTCCGTTATCACGGCCAGTTACGTGGACGTGGCCGACGGCAGCGACACCGCCGCGGTCAGTACCCTGGTCGATCCCTATGGCGTGGTGTTCGACAGCAAGAGTGGTGCGCGACTCGATGGCGTCCAGATCACCCTGTTCAACCGGCAAACCGGTCTGCCCGCCGTCGTCTATGGGGATGACGGAATCAGCCTGTTTCCCGCCACCATCACCAGCGGTGCAACGGTCACCGACAGCGGTGGCATGGTGTACAGCTTCGGGACCGGGGAGTACCGCTTTCCCTACGTGGCCCCGGGTGACTACCGGCTCGAGGTCACGCCGCCGGCCAGTCATATCGCGCCAAGCGTGGTGCCGACGAACCTGCTGCAGTCCCTGCCGGGCGCTCCCTTTACCATCGACGAGCAGGGATCACGCGGCTTGCCGTTTACGGTGATGGTCGGTCCGGCGATCCGTATCGATATCCCGCTCGATCCGCTTGGCGCCGGGTTCTTCCTGGCGCGGGATGTCAACCGGACGGTGGCGGCCAGCGGTGACTTTCTGCTGTATCGCCTGGTCCTGCACAACAACACCGGTGATGTGGCTGCGGCGGCGACGATCGTGGACACGCTGCCGCCCGGTCTGCATTTCCAGCCCGGGTCCGTGCGCGTGAACGATCTGCCGGTGGCTGACCCGCTGATCAGCCCGGATGGCATGACGCTGACCTTCAACGCTGGTGATATCCCGGACCGGGGCACCACTGAAATACATTACGTAGCCGAGGTCGCAACCGGGATTCCCGCCGGCGAACTGGTCAGCCGCGCCATCGCCCGGGCAAACGGTGATGTGCTGGTTTCGAACCAGGCGGCAGCCAGCGTGCAGATCAGGCAGGACCTGTTGCGCGACCGCGCTGTGCTGACGGGACGCGTGACCGTCGATGCCTGCGCTGCGCCGGACAGCACGCAGGCGGAACCGGTTGCCGGTGCCCGTGTGTACCTGGAAAACGGCACCTACGTACTGACCGACGAGCAGGGCATGTTCCATGTCGAGGGCGTGCGGCCGGGCAGTCACGTGGTCCAGCTGGACCTGGACAGCCTGGAGCCTGGCCTGGAACCGGTCATCTGCGATGAACAGACCCGCTTTGCCGGCCGCGCCTTCTCGCGTTTCGTGGACCTGCAGAGCGGCAGCCTGTGGCGCACCGATTTTCACCTGCAGCGCCGCGCCACGGCGGCAGCCGTGACCGGCCATCCGGCAGGCGCAAAACCGGCTGCGCACAGGCCGGACACTGCACTGCCGGGCAGGACAGCCGCGTCCGTCACGGCCCGGCCGGCGGTCATGCCAAAGTATGACGCGGCGTGGCTGGCAACGGCGAACGCGGATTCCGCGCTGCTGTGGCCACCGGAAAACTACAGCCCGTCGATTGCCAGCATCCGTATCGCGCTCAAGCATGCCCCGTCCCTGCAACCGGTGGTGTTGCTGAACGGCAAGGCGGTGAGCGTGCTCAACTTCGACCACCGGATCGTGAACCGGGCCGGTACGGTCGCACTCAGCCAGTGGGCCGGTGTGGACATCGAGCAGGGCAACAACCGGCTGGTGATCGAACTGCGTGCGGCGGATGGCCGACTGGTGGATACCATCCGGCGCGAGGTGCGCATGTCGTCCCTGCCGGTGCGTGCGGAACTGGTCGAGGCCCGGTCCCGGCTGATAGCCGACGGCAAGCAGACTCCGCTCATCGCAGTGCGCCTGTACGACCGGGATAACCAGCCGGTGCGGGAAGGGCTGGTCGGCGAGTACTCGGTCGAGGCGCCGTACATGGCGCAGCAGGATGTCGACGACCTGCAGCAGCAGCCACTGGGTGGCCTGGACCGCGGCAAGCCGCGTTACCGGGTCGGCCGTGACGGTATCGCGTTGATCGAACTGAAGCCGACCACGCGCACCGGCGAAGTCAGCCTGGTACTGCCGCTGCAGCAACAGGAAGTGAAGCTGCGGCCCTGGCTGCAGCCGGCCCAGCGCGACTGGATCCTGGTCGGCCTGGCCGAAGGCAGCGTTGCGCACAACACGGTGAGTGGTAATCTCGAGACATTGTCGGCCGCCGGCCTGGCCAGTGACACCCTGACCGATGGCAAGCTGTCGCTGTTCGCCAAGGGCACCATCCAGGGCAGATGGCTGCTTACGCTGGCCTATGATTCCGCGAAGGACAGCGAAGAGCGCGACCGGCTGTTCCAGCAGGTCAATCCCGATGAATATTTCACGGTGTACGGGGATCGCTCGTCCCAGGACTACGAAGCATCCAGCCGGGACAAGCTGTACCTGCGCATCGAGCGCCGGCAGTTCTACGCCCTGTTCGGTGATTACCATACCGGCCTGACCGTGACCGAGCTGTCCCGCTATGACCGTGCCCTGACCGGTTACAGGTCCGAATTCCGCAACGACCGCTACAACCTGAACGTATTCGCCAGCGATTCCGGCCAGAATTTTATCAGGGATGAACTGCCCGGTGACGGCACGTCCGGCCTCTATCACCTGCGTTTCACGCAACTGGTGATCAATTCCGATAGCGTGAAAATCGAGACCCGCGACCGCTTCCGGCCGCAGATCGTGCTGTCCTCGCGGCCGTTGATGCGCAACATCGATTACAACATCGATTACAGCGCAGGCACGCTGTTCTTCCGCCAGCCGGTACCGAGCAAGGATGCCGCGCTGAACCCGGTGTACATCGTGGTGGATTACGAGACTTCCGCTGCCGGTTCCGGAGAATGGGTGTATGGCGGGCGCGGTGCCGTGCAGCTGATGGACAAACGCGCCGAGATCGGTGCGACCGTGATCCGGCAGGGACGGGCCGCTGGCAACGACCGGCTCGATGGCGTCGATGCGACACTCCGGCTGACCGATGCCACGCAGCTGAAACTGGAATACGCGAGCAGCCGGCAGAACAACGCACTGGCCAGGGACGCACGCCTGGCCGAGGTGAAGCACACCAGTGGCAAGCTCGAGGGCAGTGTCTATTTCCGCGAACAGGAGGCCGGCTTCGGTCTCGGGCAACAGAGCGAGATCGGCACCGGTACCCGTCTGTACGGGGTGGATGGCCGCTATCAGCTGACTGACCGGACCCGTGTTACCGGACAGGCATTCCGCCAGGCGGACCTGCAAACCGATGCGCAGCGCGATGTCGTGGAAACCGGCGTGGTACACGAGTCCGCCGGCTACGGGACCACGGCCGGTTTTCGCAGTGCCAGTGACAGCTACACCAACGGCACCGTACAGAGTACCGACCAGCTGACGCTGGGCGCACACCGTGCCTGGCTGGATGACAGGCTGAACCTGCGCCTCGATCACAGCCAGTCACTGAATGGCACCGGCAACCCGGCCTATCCGACGCGCACCGTGCTCGGTGCCGATTACCTGCTGAATCCTGCGACTTCGCTGTTCGTGGAACAGGAGCTGACCTTCGGTGACGGCGCGGACGGCAGCGGTACCCGCATCGGTATGAAGACACAGCCGTGGACCGGTGCCACCGTGAACAGCTCGATCGAGCAGCGTTACAGTGAGTATGGTCCGCGTCTGTTTGCCAACGCCGGGCTGATGCAGGCCTGGCAGGTGAACGATCGCTGGAGCGTCAATACCAGCTTCGACAGCAGCACCACGATCCGCAGCAGTCCCGGCCACGTCCCGGTCAGCTTCATGTTGCCTTCCACGACGGCCACGACGGAAGATTTCAAGGCGATTTCACTGGGCGCCGGCTACCGGGAGGACGACTGGTCCTGGACGTCGAGGCTGGAGCGCCGCCTGGCCGGGTCGGAAGACAAGTGGGGCCTCTACAGCGCCGCTACCGGAGAACCGCGCAAGGGACTTGGCCTGTCGGGGCGCCTGCAATGGTTCCGGACCAGCTCCGTGTTCAGCGGCAACAGCACGCAGGCCGACCTGCGCCTGGGCGTGGTGCAGCGTCCGTTCGCCAGCCGCTGGACGCTGCTCGATCGTGCCGACCTCACGGTGAATACCGCGGATACGGTCACTACCGTCGGTACCGGATCCGCCAGTAACATCATCGATGGCTGGAAGGTCGTCAACAACCTGCTGCTCAACTATCGCGCAAATGCCGGACAGGTCAGCACCTTCTACGGTTCCCGCTATACGCGCGACATCATCGATGCCACCGATTACTCGGGCTATACCGATGCCATCGGTATCGAGGTGCGGCACGATATCAATCGCCACTGGGATGTGGGTGCACAGGTCAGTACCCTGCGTGGCTGGGACAGCGGCCACCACGAGTACGCCTGCGGCCTGTCGGCCGGTTTCAGTCCGGCCACCAATGTCTGGATCAGCGCCGGCTACAACTGGGCCGGTTATGAAGACAGCGATTTCAACCTGGCCGGAAATTCAGCGCAGGGTGCCTTCCTGAAACTGCGCTTCAAGTTCGACCAGCAATCGGTGCGGGAAACCGCCGACTGGTTCAATCGATGAGGACGGGATACGGCATGTACCGCAAGGCGACCGGGCTGGTGGATGACGGGACAACCCGGCAGCGGGGAGGCTGCCGCATGATCCTGCGTGTGCATGCAACGTGGCTCGGGATCTGCAGCCGCCTGCTGCTGTGCTGCGGCCTGCTGATTATGCTTGGCATGCCGCTGCACAATGCGCAGGCCGGTGTGCCGATCACGCTGTACCGCAGCATGGCCGGGTACCTGAATATCACCGCGACCGGCGGTACCCTGCGCGCACAGTCCAATGCCGGCAATGCGTGCGCACTGAACGGCAGCAATACCGCCATGCTGGGCAGCATACCGGCCGGCGCGACCGTTGCCGCGGCCTACCTGTACTGGGCGGGTTCCGGTTCGACGCCGGACAACAACGTCACCCTGAACGGCGCGGCGCTCAGTGCCGACCGCACCTTCACCGAGACCTTCACCTATGGCGGTACCGATTATGATTTTTTCGGTGGCTTCAAGGATGTGACGGGCCTGGTGGCCGCCACGGGTAACGCCAGCTACACCTTTGCCAATCTGAGCGTGAACAGCGGTTCGCCGCATTGCGCAGTGGCGGCCGTGGTGTCCGGCTGGAGCCTGCTGGTGGTGTATCAGAAGGCCAGCGAGCCGTTGCGCGTGGTCAATATCTATGACGGGTTGCAGTATTTCCGTGGTGGTGCGATCACGCTGAATCCGGGTAATTTCACCATTCCATCCTCGGGCGTGGACGGCAAGCTCGGTATCCTGACCTGGGAAGGCGATGTCGAGAATTCATCCGGTTTCAATGGCTATGGCGAGGCGTTGACATACAACGGCAGCGCGCTGACGGACAGCTACAATCCGGTCGACAACCAGTTCAATTCCACCATCAACCTGCTCGGCAGCAGCACCAGCTACGGTGTCGATTTCGACAGCTACGATATCTCCTCGCTGCTCGCACCCGGTGCCACCTCGGCGACCACGGTATACAGTTCGGGTGCCGACCTGGTGCTGCTGGGCATGGAAGTGCTGAGCGTGACCAACACCCCGCTGGATGATCTCGCCCTCACCCTGGCACACGGTGGCAATTTCACGGCCGGGCAGAATGGCAGTTTCACGCTCCACGTGAGCAACAGCGGTCCGTCGACGGAGACGGGTTCGATCACGGTAACCGACAGCCTGCCAGGCGGGCTGGGTTACGTGTCCGCGGCCGGCAGCGGCTGGACCTGCGCTGCCAGCGGTCAGGACGTGAGTTGCACCCATGCCGGGCCACTGGCCGGCGGTGCCAGCCTGCCGGACCTCACCCTGACCGTCAGCGTCGACGCGGGGGCGGCGCCGGGCGTGACCAGCACCGCCACGGTGTCCGGCACCACGTTCGATTTTCAGCTCGCCAATAACCAGGCTACCGACACGGTGGTGGTCGCGCAGCCCGACCTGTCGACCTCGACCAAGACCGTGGTCGATCTCAATGGCGGCGATGCCAATCCCGCTGACACCCTGCGTTACACCATCACGCTGACGGAAAGCGCCGGTGTCCCGGCAAGCGCAATCAGTGTGACCGACGAGCTGCCGGCCAACACCACCGCCCTGCGCGTGGTCTCGGTGCCGGCCGGTGCCGTCGACAGCTCGACCGGCACACAGCTGGCGGTGTCCGGTCTGTCGCTGCCGGCCAGTGGCAGTGACAGTATCGTGTTCGATGTCACGATCAGTGACGGCGCCCCTCCCGGTACGGACATCAACAACACGGCGACCGTGACCAACCCGTTCGGTCCGGGGGCGACGCCGGCCGCGCCTCCGGTGACGGTCTCCGCATCGCAGGTGGCGGCCAGCGGCAACAAGCCGCTCTACCTGTGGAGCAACGGCCTGTCGCGTATCGTGCCGTCCCCGACGGGATCGATTTTGATCAACGAGCGCGCCGCTGCAAGCTGGACACTCTCCCCGGCGCTGGCCACGGCGCTGATCGTGAATGGCAGCAGCGGCTACATTCCGGTCACGCTGCAGCTGGGCGAGTCGGGCAGCGGCTCCAGCCGCAGCTATACCATCCGGCTGTCCTCGTCGGCGCTGGGTACGCTCGCGGTCCTGTCCCTGAACAACGTGGATCTGAATCCGGCCATCAGCGCAAGCTACAACCTGCCGCTGGCTACGCCGGGCGACAAGGTGTTGCCGGCCGGTTCGACCCTGACGCTGACCATCACCAACGATACCACCGGCAGCGGCAGCCGGAGGCTGATCGTGAATCCGAACGGTTCCTTCGTGAACCTGCCCTCGAAGACCGTGATCAATGTCGACAGTGCCGGCTTTTACAGCGCGGCCTGGCCGTCAGGTACCCTGATTACGACGGCCTCGCCGGGTACGCCGGTCCATGTGCGCGCGGTGGTCAGCGATCCGTTCGGCAGTTTTGATATCACCTCGACGACCATCAGCCTGATCGATCCGGCGGGGACGACGCGGGTCAATGCCGCAGCCATGGCGCGGGTGGCCGACTCGGGTACATCGACCCGTACCTACGAATACGCCTATAGCATTCCTGCCGCGGCTGCGACTGGCACCTGGACTGCACAGGTGCTGGCCCACGAAGGCAGTGAAGGGGTGATCACGCATCAGCGCAATAGCACGCTGCTGACGGGTTCTGCATCGCTCGCGCTGGTCAAGTCGGTGCAGACGGTGTCGGACCCGGTGCACGGGACCGGCAATCCCTACAACATACCCGGCGCAGTACTGCTGTACACCATCCAGGTCAGCAACAGCGGCGCCGGCAGCACCGACGCCGATACGGTGGTGGTCAGCGACACGATCCCGGCCGATACGGCGCTGCAGGTCACCGACATCGGCGCCGCCGGCGCCGGTCCGGTACTGTTTGTCGACGGCAGCCCGTCCAGTGCGCTGAGTTACAGCTACAGCGGTCCGGGCAGTCTGACCGATGACCTGGACTTCTCGGTCGACGGCGTCGACTGGACGTATGCGCCAACGGCGGATGCAGACGGCGTGGACAGTGCGGTTCGCTACTTCCGTGTGCGTCCACACAACGCCATGGCGGCATCCGGCAGCAGCGGGGATCCCTCGTTCCGTCTGCGCTTCAGGGTGGTGGTCCAGTAGGAGCCTGCCTGCAGGCGAATGTTGCCCGCCCCTGCCGGCACGAACCAGCGCCGGTTTCGTTCGCCGCCAGGGCGGCTCCTAGGGTTTGATCTTGACCAGGGTGCTGTCCACCTTGCGCTGGCTGAGCAGGCGGCGTGCCCGGTTGAGTGCGTCGAGATCGCTGAACGGCCCGACCCGGACCCGGTGCCAGGTGGTGTTGTTGTCGATGGTGACTTTCTGGATGCTGGTTTCCAGTCCCAGCAGCGCCAGTTCGGCCTTGAAGCTGTCGGCCTGTTCGCCGTTGCGGAACGAACCGACCTGCAGGAAATAGGTGCCGGGCTGCTCCACCTGCTTCACCCCCTGTTGCGGTTTGCCGGTGATTTCCTGCTCGGGTACCACGACCTCCATTTCCGGCAGCAGCGAGTAGAAGTCGAAGCGCGGTTTGGGTGGTACCGGGGCGGCATCCTTCGCGTCACTGGCTGCCTTGTCCTGCTCCGCCTCCGGTGCCGGTTGCGCCGGGGGCGGCAGGGTTTCCTTTACGAAGACCTGTTCCACCGGGTGGGCCTGCATGCGGATGAATACCAGGAAGGCGACGAACAACCCGATCAGCAGCCCGCTGACCAGGCCGAGCCAGGGCGAGAAACCACTGTGCCGTTTGCGGCGGTTATGGGCGCGGTGCTTGTAGTCGCGTGACATGGCGCTTTCCCCGCCTACATCGCGTCCGGCGCCGACACGCCCAGCAGTTGCAGCCCGTTTTCCAGCACCTGCCGGGTGGCCTCGATCAGCACAAGCCGTGCGTTACGCAGCGCCGCGTCGTCGATGATGAAGTTGTGCGCGTTGTAGTAGGTATGGAAATCATTGGCCAGTTCGCGCAGGTAATGCGTGAGCTGGTGCGGTTCGTGGTTGAGGGCGGCGATCTCCAGTACCTCCGGATAGCGTGACAGGTTGACCAGCAGCATGTCCTCGTGTGGCTCGGCAAGCCGGCCGAGTCCGGCCAGGCCGGACTCGCGGTCCCATTCCAGGCCCTTTTCCGCCAGCTTGCGGAACACGCTGCGCACGC
>CAZMAK010000066.1:0-12362 GCA_964564245.1 uncultured Ectothiorhodospiraceae bacterium
TCTCGGTGACCTTCATGGTCGCCAGGATTTCATTGCGCTCCGGGTCGAACAGCGCAACGTCGTCACCTTCCTTGATGCTGTCCGCACTGGACCTGTCCGTGGACAGCGTAACGGGAATCGGCCAGAACAGGCCATTGGCCATCTTCATCCCGTCGCATACGCCTTCCCAGTCGGCATGGGTCATGAAGCCGGTCAGCGGGGTGAATCCGCCAATGCCCATCATAATGATGTCACCGGCTTCGCGGGAGGATACGTTGATCCTGGTCAGGGTGGCGGCCCGTTTCTGTTCCGCCTCCAGTGCAGCGCCTTCGAGCAGCAGCGGCTTCAGCGCGCCACCACCATGTGGTTTAACGAGTGTGGACATGGGTCTCCTTCACGATGCCGGATTCAGTTCAATCTGTCGCTGCATGCCGTTGTTATTGTGCAAACTAAACGGGCACGCAGACCTGCCTTGGGCAGGGGTGGCATACGATACCCCTTTGGTACTGAATTTCAAACCCGTAAAAATTTTGCCGTGAATAAACACAGCTTATTCCGATACGGGTAGAGCGAATGGATTGTAACTAACTGATTTTATTTATATATATTGATATATATAATTTTTAACAATACTTTAATTATTGTGTAATCAGTCAATCTCAGGGCTGACTGCCGAACCGCCGCCCGGTGAGCGTCCAGGTCAGCGCAACAGCGTCATTTTCAACCCGACCAGCAACAGAAACAACGCAAATCCGCGTGTCAGGACCGGGCGGGGCAGGGTATGGGCCAGCCTTGCACCCAATGGCGCCATCGGCACACTCGCCAGCAGCAGGATGGCCACCGCAGGCCAGTGAATGAATCCGGTGGTCCAGTCAGGCCCGACACTGACCCCCCACCCGCTCCACACAAAACCGGCCGCACCGAACAGCGCGATGGGCAGACCGGCACTGGCGGACGTACCCACCGCGTGACGGATGTCGACCCCGTACCAGAGCAGAAACGGCGTGGTCAGCGTGCCGCCGGCAATCCCAAGCAGGGCTGAAACCGCGCCGATGACACCCCCGGCCAGTCCAAGGCCCCACCTGCCCGGCAGTGCCTGGTGGGCCGCTGGCCTCAGTCCGAACCAGAGCTGTACCGCCACCAGGATTTCAAAGCTGCCGAAAAGCAGCGCCAGCGCCGGGCTGCCCAGCTGCCGCGCCAGCCATGCCCCAGCCAGGCCGCCGGCGACGATGCCGGGCAGCAGCCCCCGCACGACGGCCCAGTCGACACTGCCGCGCCGGTCGTGTGCCAGCAGCGAGGCCAGTGCGGTGGGCACGATACTCGCCAGCGAGGTCCCCACGGCCAGGTGCATGAGATGCAGGTCGCCGACACCCTGACGGGCAAACAACAGCGCCAGCGCAGGGACGATCACCAGGCCGCCACCCACACCCAGCAGCCCGGCGATGAACCCGGCAAAGGCACCGGTGACCAGATAGGCGAGCAGTTCCATGGCGCGGAATTATCACGCGCACAGGCGCCGGGGCGCAAAGTAACGTTTGCATCCGACCGATGACTGGTTCGACCAGGTGCCTGCACCCGGGTCCGGATGCCGTCGCAGCCCGGTCAAACCACCCTGCGACCAGGGTCGAAATGTCACCGTACCGACAACTTCATCGGCCTTGCCGGGGGCCGGATCCCGCGACCGCGGCATCCGCCGGGGTGGCGTCACCTGATCCAGATCGTCTTGGCATTCACGAATTCGTGCAGACCATGGTGCGACAGCTCGCGCCCGAAGCCGGAGTTGCGGATGCCGCCAAACGGCAGGCGCGGATCGCTCTTGACCAGGCCGTTCACGAAGGCCGAACCGCATTGCAGGCGGCGAGCGATTACCTCGCCCCGCACCACGTCGCGCGTCCACACGCTGCCACCCAGGCCGAAATCGGTGTCGTTGGCGATGCAGATGGCGTCCTCCTCGTCCCGGGCGCGGATCACACTGGCCACCGGCCCGAACAGCTCTTCCCGGTAGGCGCGTATCCCCGGCCGCACGTGATCGAGGAGGGAGGGCCGGTAATAGGCGCCCGGGCCCTCGATGGGTGCACACCCGGCGAGCGCCACGGCACCCTGTGCGATACTGTCGCTAACCTGTTGATGCAACTCATCCCGCAGGTCACGCCGGGCCATGGGACCGACGCGGTTGCGGGTATCGAGCGGGTCACCCACCGTGAGCGCTTCCACGCCTGCGCGAAAGGCGGCCACAAACCGTTCGGCGATCTCCGGCACCACAATAAAGCGCTTGGCGGCGATACAGCTCTGCCCGGTGTTCAGAAAGCGCGACGCGACGGCGTTTCCCACCGCCAGTTCGAGATCGGCGTCGGCCAGCACGACGAACGGGTCGGAGCCCCCCAGTTCAAGCACACACTTTTTCACCGCCGCGCCCGCCGCCGCCGCCACGGCACGACCGGCCGGCTCGCTGCCGGTGAGGGTCACGGCGTGTACCCGCCGGTCCCTGACCACCCCGGCGACCATGCCCGACGGGATCATCAGGGTACGGAACACCCCCTCCGGAAATCCCGCCGCGGTGAACAGTGCCTCGATGGCCAGCGCACACTGCGGGACGTTCGAGGCGTGCTTGAGCAGAGCGGTATTGCCCGCCACCAGAGCCGGCGCGGCAAAGCGGAACACCTGCCAGAACGGAAAATTCCACGGCATGATCGCCAGTACGGTACCCAGTGGCTGGTATGCCACCAGGCTGCGACCGGCATCCGTGTCGATCGGTTCATCGGCCAGGAATGACTCGCCATGACCGGCGTAGTACTCACAGCCCAGTGCGCACTTCTCGATCTCGGCGCGTGATTCCCCGATCGGCTTGCCCATCTCCTGCGTCATCAGGCGCGCCAGTTCCTCACTGCGCTCGCGCAGCCGCGCGGCCGCCCGGCGCACCAGCGCACAGCGCTCCGCCAGCGGGACACGCTGCCAGCCGGGCACCGCCACTGCCGCCTGCTCAAGCGCCTGTTCCAGTTGCGCGGCCGTGAATTCGGGCGCCACTTCGCGGACACTGCCGTCGGCCGGGTTCACCGAAACAAACATCCTCGACCCCTCCTGTCATGTCGTCACGATTTCTGTAACTATAGCAACCATGCGGCAGCACTTCTCCGGCAAACTCACACTACTCGTTCTCGCCCTGGTCGTTTCGCTCACCCAAGCGGCGGATACCATGAAGGAACAGCGCAACCGGTTCCTGGATGCGCGCGACGCGCTGTCAGAACGGCGGCTGGATGATTTTCACCGCATCGGCGAAACGCTCAGGGACTACCCGCTCTACCCCTACCTGGAATACTGGTACCTGCGTGACCGGCTGGTGCCGGCCAACAGCAAGGCGATCGAAAAGTTCATCCGGAACCATGCAGACCAGCCGGTCGGTGCGCTGTTACGTCGCGCCTGGCTCTACAAGCTGGCCAGTGCCGGTGACTGGAAGGCATTCCTGGCCCTGTATGCCGGCGAACAGCCAGTGGTATTGCAATGTTACCGGTTGCAGGCGCGGCTGGAGACCGGCGACACGGAACACCTGAAGGAAGCCGCATTGCCGCTGTGGCTGGTCGGTCACTCCCAGGAAAAGGCCTGTGACCCGGTATTCCGTTACCTGGAGAAACACGGTGCAATCACCAGTGACCTGCGCTGGGAGCGGATCCGGCTGGCCATGGAGAGCGGCAATACCAGCCTGGCTGAATACCTGGCAAGACCCCTGCCGGCGGAAGACCGGAACTGGCTGAAACTGTGGCGCCAGGCCGCTGGCCGTCCGGCCAGCGCGCTGGACTCGCATGACCTGAACCGCGATACCCCGCGCACGCGCGAGATCATCCTGTTTGCACTGCACCGGCTGGCGCTTTCCGATGTCGAATACGCACACGACCGCTGGGCGGATATCCGTCCACGCTACCGGTTCGATGCACAGAAGGCCGGCGAACTCGACAGGTACATCGCGCTGCTTGCCGCCTGGCGCAGGCACCCCGATGCCCACGGCTGGCTGACTGCACTGCCGGATAGCGTGGTCAACCGCGAGGTCCGGGAGTGGCGTGTTCGCAGCGCCATCGCGGACGGCCTGTGGCCATCCGTGTTGCGCCACATCGAGGATATGCCCGCCGACGAGGCCGACAGCGAGGAATGGCGCTACTGGCGCAGCATCGCGCTGGACAATACCGGCCAGCGCCCGGCTTCCCGGGAACAGCTCTCGGCACTGGCCCTGGAGCGGGACTACTACGGCTTCCTGGCCGCCGACCGCCTGCACTGGCCCTACGTGATGGACAATCACCCGATCGAGTACAGCGCGGAAGCGCTGCAGGCGATGCGCAGTCGCCCGGGGATCCAGCGGGCCCATGAACTGTACCTGGCCGGCCTGCTGACCGAGGCACGCCGGGAATGGGCCGCCGCCATCGACGGCATGAGCCGGCAGGAGTTCAAGCTGGCCGCGCTGCTGGCCTCGCAATGGGGCTGGCACGACCGCGCAATCCTGACCGTGGCCCGCAGCGAGGACTATGACGACCTGCAACTGCGTTTCCCGCTCGACCATGCCGACGATGTCGAGCAGTACGCCAGTGAATATGAACTCGATCCGGGCCATGTCTACGCGGTCATCCGTACCGAGAGCGCATTCAATACGGAGGCCCGTTCCGGTGCCGGCGCCATGGGACTGATGCAACTGATGCCCTCCACCGGACGCATCACCGCGCGCCGGTTCCGCATCCCGCTGCACGGCACGAACCACCTGTATGAACCGGAACCCAATATCCATATCGGTTCGGCGTACCTGAAACAGGTGATGAACCGGTACGATAACAACGTGGTGCTGGCCTCCGCCGCCTACAACGCGGGCCCGCAGCGGGTGGAGCACTGGCTCCCCGAAGAAGACACCCAGTCGGCCGTCAGCTGGATCGCCGCCATACCGTTCGACGAAACGCGCCGGTATGTACAGCGCATCCTTGCCTATGCCGCGATCTATGACTGGCGCCTGCAACGCCCGGTCATCCCGCTGTCTGACCACATGCCCGACATCAAACCCGGGGACGCATACCGGGACGACTCGCGGTAGAATGATGATCTGCACCGGCCACCGTCCGGCTGGAGACTCACGGCGAACATGACCCAGACCCTTTGCATACTCGGTGGCACCGGATTTGTCGGCCAGCACCTGGCACACCGGCTGGCCGGCGACGGCTGCCGGGTACGCATCCTCTCGCGTCATCCGGAACGCCATCGCGAACTCATCACCAATCCCGGCATCACCCTGCATGCGGCGGATGTGCACAATACCGATCACCTGCGCGAGCATCTGCAGGGTGTGGACATCGTGGTTAACCTGGTGGGCATACTGAACGACCCGGACCGCCAGGGCCGCAACTTCCTGGGCACCCACGTGGAGCTGCCGCGCAAGGTGGTGTTCGCCGCGCTCGAGGCCGGGGTCAGCCGGCTGCTGCACATGAGCGCGCTGAATGCGGACGTCAACGAAAACCGCAGCCTCTACCTGAAGACCAAGGGTGCCGGCGAAGACCTGGTCCACAGTGCCACGACACGGGAGATGATCGTGACCACCCTGCGGCCATCCCTGATCTTTGGCGAAGGTGACAGCCTGTTCAACCGCTTTGCCGCGCTGTTGCGGCTTGCGCCGGGTGTGTTCCCGCTGGCCTGCCCGGACAGCCGCTTTGCGCCGGTGTACGTCGGCGACGTGGTCGAGGCCATCTGCCGTGCCCTGCACGACGCCACCGGGGGAGAACGGCTGGAACTGTGCGGACCGGAGGTATTCACGCTGCGCGCGCTGGTGGAATACACCCGCGACCAGCTGGGCCTGCACAGCCGTGTGATCGGGCTGGGTGACCGGCTGTCACGCCTGCAGGCACGCATCCTCGGCCTGTTGCCGGGGCAGCCGTTCACGCTCGACAACTACTATTCCCTGCAGCGGGACAGCATCTGCCGGTGCAATGCACTGCCTTCACTCGGTATCAACCCGACACCGGTCGGCGCGGTCGTTCCGTCTTACCTGGGCGGCCGGAACAGCGCCGATCATTACCACGAACTGCGCCGGCGCGCACGGCGCAGCTGACCCGTGCAAACCTACCTGGTCGGTGGCGCGGTCCGGGACAAGCTGCTCGGCCTGCCGGTCGTCGAACGGGACTGGGTGGTGGTGGGCGCCACCCCGCAACAACTGCTGGCCCTCGGTTACACACCGGTCGGCAAGGACTTCCCGGTATTCCTGCACCCGCGATCCAGGGAGGAATATGCACTGGCCCGCACCGAGCGCAAGACCGCGCCCGGCTATACCGGCTTCGTGTTCAACACCGACCCGTCGGTTACCCTGGAAGAGGACCTGCAACGGCGCGACCTCACCATCAACGCCATGGCGGAGTCCGCGGACGGCGCACTGATCGATCCCTGGGGCGGCCGTGACGATCTCGACAACGGCCTGCTGAAACACGTCTCGCCGGCCTTCGCCGAGGACCCGGTACGCATCCTGCGCGTGGCGCGCTTCGCGGCACGCTTCGCACACTACGGATTTCATGTCGCCCACGACACCAACCGGCTGATGCGCGCCATGGTGGACAACGGCGAAGTCGATCACCTCGTCGCCGAACGGGTCTGGGCGGAGCTGCACAAGGCGCTCGGATGCGACACACCGGCGCGCTTCTTCAGTGTACTGGCCGGCTGTGGTGCACTGGAGAAACTGCTGCCGGAAATGGCGCGGATGCGGCAACCGGGACACACGGGGCACGGCAGTGCGGCGCCGGAGCTGCCGGTACTGGAATGTGCCGTGCACCAGTCACACAACGTCGAGCAGCGCTTTGCGGCGCTGGTCTGCGATCTCGACAACGGCACGCAGGGCGGTCTTGCACCGCAGCGGCTCGATGACATGTGCGAGCGGCTGCGCGTACCGGTTCGTTTTCGCGAGCTGGCCGTCATGGCGCTCCTGCACCGCAGCCGGCTGCACGGGATCGCGGGACTGGACGCGGCCGGCCGGCTGGACCTGCTGCTGGCGCTGGATGCCTTCCGGCGCAGCGAACGGCTTGCCGATTTCACCGCCGTGTGTGCCGCCGAAGCGCACAGCCGTGACCGTACCTCACACGATTACCCGCCGGCGCAATTACTGGAAAAGGCCTGCCAGGCCGCCGCAACGGTCAAGGTGGACACCAGCGGCAAAACCGGCCAGGAGATCGGTGCGGCAGTGCGTGAGGCCCGGATCGAGGAGATCGGAAAAATCCGTCTGTAGAACCTCTACAGAAACAGCAGAAACAGGAAGGCGCCCGGCAAAATCCGGTACGCCACGAACGGCCACATCCCGGTACGCTCGATCAGCCGCATGAAAAAGAGAATACAGATCCACGCGCTGATGCCGGACACCACCACACCGGTCAGCAGTTCCCGCCAGTCCACCGGCGCCGCCTGTTCAACCAGTGTCGAGACTTCATAGACGCCGGCCATGGCGATCACCAGGCCGAAGACGACGGTTGTCGTGGCGATCACCAGCGGCGACCGCAACGTGGTCTCGACCACATCGTGCAGCAACCGGCCGCCGATCACGACCGGGATGGTGCCGAGCAGCACCATCCCGGCCAGCCGCGCGTCGCGATCGAGGCGACGGTTCGTGCACGACCTCGTGCCGGAAGCAGGCCAGCACTGCGCCCAGCGTACCGACATGCACCGCCACATCGAAGGCCAGGCCCTGGTCCGGCCGGTGCAGCAACCGCGGCAACAGGATGCGATGCGCTGAACCCGAGATCGGCAGGAATTCGGTCAATCCCTGCAACAGGGCGAGCCAGATGGCGTGCATGGTATCCATAAGCGGCAGGCGTTGTGCAATTCCGCGGATGGATACTCAATAGCTGTTGCGCGCCAGGACACAAAGCCGCGGAACCCGGTGTATTTACAGCCGGTGCCGCATATCCTGCAGGCGGAATCCCGGGATCTCGTCATCGAGGCCTCGCGTCAGACCGATACACTGGAAACGCTCGCCCATCTCGCCTGGCAACATCAGCGTCTTGGCCTGCTGTGCCAGGCGCAGGTAGTCCACGCCGCTACCGGGCCCCGCCTCCTGCAGCAACCGTTCGATGCCGCAGTCGAGCAGGAAATGGGCCTGCGTGGTGTAACCACTCACCGCCAGGCCGGACGCGACCGCCGCCTCGGCCACCGCAGTGAAATCCACATGCGCCGTAATATCCTGCAGGCCGGGCCAGCGCAGCGGGTCATCGTGCGCACGCTGGCGGTAATGGCACCGCAGTGTGCCGCTGGTGCGCTGCGCGTGGTAATACTCGCGACGCGGGTAGCCGTAATCGACGAGCAGCAGCAGGCCACGCTGCAGGACCTCCGCCACGCTGCGCAGCCAGCCCGGCAGGTACGCGTTGAATTCGGACACGTAGTTCTCCGGCAACTGCCGCTCACGGACCATGTGCGCCACCTGTTCCACGCCGGGCGTGTCCGTGAATGGCCGTGCACACCAGTCAAGGCCGTCGATACCCGACATGACACAGCATTGCAGCAACTCGCTTCCGGTCCAGTGAAAACGTTCCACCGCCATGGCATCGAGCACTTCATTGCCCAGCATGACGCCCTGGATGCCCTCCCGGGGCAGGCAGTCCAGCCAGTGCACGCGCGGGTACAGATGCGGCAGGCATTCGCGCAGCAATGCCTGCTGGCGCTGTTTCAGATCCGCACTGCGCTCGAGGATCAGGTAACGGTGCGGGAGGGCGGAGCGGGATTCCAGTGCGTCGAGCAGATCGACCGCCAGCCGCCCGCTGCCGGCACCGAACTCGAGTATATCGCCGCCGCCGGTCGTCTCCAGCACGGCCTGGCAGCTGCCTGCGAGACAGCGTGCGAACAGGTTGCCCAGTTCCGGCGCGGTGACGAAATCGCCGCCGGCACCGAACTTGCGCTGACCGGCACTGTAATAACCGAGACCGGGTGCATACAGGCACTGTTCCATATAACGCGCAAACGATATCGCACCGCCGGCGCTGCGGATTTCCTCGCGCAACCGCGTGGCCAGGCGCTCGCTCCGTGCCAGTGCAGCCGGCTCCGGTGCAGGCAGATCAGCGGGATGTTGCATGCACAAACCCGCTCAGCTCCGTGGTGGCCAGTCGATACGGGTCAGCACCTGGCGCGGGTCGTCGAATGCCGCCCACAGGTCGGCGTAACGCTGCCCGTTCACCGGATGGCGCGCGTCCGGCGCAATCTCGGCCAGCGGATACAGCACGAAGGCATAGCGGGTGATATCGTCACGCGGCAGCACGAGACGTCCCTGGTTGAGCACCCGGTCATCGTACAGCAGCAGGTCGAGATCGAGCGTGCGAGCGTTCAGTGCCCCGCTGCGTTCGCGGCCGCTGGCCGCCTCGATGCCGTGCAGGTATTCCTGCAGCTGTTGCGGGGTGTCATCGCTGTGGAAACCCACCACCAGGTTGTAGAAGGGATCGCTGTCGAAGCCGACTGCATCACTCTCGTACACCGAGGACTGCTGCAGGGGACCGAAATCATCGGACAGCCGCTGCAGTGCAAGGCCGATGTTGCGCTCGCGGTCGATGTTGCTGCCGACGCTGACATAGACCTGCGCCATGAGCGGCTAGTCCCGCCTGCCGCGTTCAATCACCACGCCGACATCGCGCGACCCGCGCACCGCACCCGGCTTGTGCACCGTCAGGCGCAGCCACGGCACGGCGAATTCGTCAAGCACGATGGCGGCGATCCGCTCGGCCAGGGTCTCCACCAACTGGAACTCGCTGGCCTCGACAAACTCGATCAGGCGCTTGGCAACAGCCTTGTAATTGAGCGTATCCTCGATGGCATCGGTTGCCGCGGCGCGTGCGATATCCGCGCCCATCTCGAGATCCAGGCTGATACCCTGCCTGACCTTGCGCTCCCACTCGTAGATTCCGATGATGGTGCGGATGCGCAGGTCGCTGATGAAAACGATGTCCATGCTGTAACGTCCCGGTGAATGGCGCTTCAATATAGTGCCTGGCCGCCGGCATGGCCAGCCCGCCCTGCATTCCGCTTGACGCAGGCACGCCGAACGATTCCAATGGGCCGCCATGACACCACAACTTCTGCTTGTCCCCGCCGGCTACCTGGTCGGCTCGATCTCCACCGCGATCATCGTCTGCCGGCTGATGGGCCTGCCCGACCCGCGCACCCTGGGTTCGAACAACCCGGGCGCCACCAACGTCGCGCGCATCGGTGGAAAAAAGGCCGCCGCGCTGACCCTGGTGGGGGACATGCTGAAGGGAGTGCTGCCGGTGCTGTCCGGACACCTGTTGCAGGTGGACACGACGATCCTCGCCGCAACCGCACTGGCGGCGTTTCTCGGTCACCTGTACCCGGTGTTCTTCCGGTTCCAGGGTGGCAAGGGCGTGGCTACCGCGCTCGGGGTCACCTTCGGTCTGCACTGGCCGGTCGGTCTGCTCGCCGCCGGCACCTGGCTGGCCATGGCCGTGGCGTTTCGCTATTCCTCGCTGGCCGCGCTGACCGCCAGTCTCGTCATCCCGGCCGGTTTCGCCTGGCTATGGCCGGACCCGGGCCTGATCGCCGCGATGTGTGTCATGGTTGCGCTGCTGTACTGGCGACACCGGTCCAACATCGCCAACCTGCTGGCCGGGCGTGAGGACAGGATCAGCTTTGGACAGAAATAACATACGGTGCCCCAAGACCGCATCAAATGCGGCCGCCCGAACTTCGTTTCGACCTGCATCCTGATCATGCAGGAGCGCCTCGCAGGCGCGATCGCCGGCGGCACGGTGTATATCGCGCCGGCAGGGCGCTCCTGCAGACACATCAATTACCGTAGCAGCGGCTTGCAGCCGCGAAAGATTCCGGCGAACGTACCGATCGCGCCTGCAGGGCGCCTACATCAGGTGATTGGCGCAGAAGCGCAGGAACACGCCAATGACCCCATTACCCGCCACCGACTGCGGGCAACTCCTCCAGTGACCAGCGTGGCGTCACCCGGATCGACAGGCTTTCATGCTGCCCGGCCTCCAGGCGGCAATATCCGGCGTAGGCGATCATGGCCCCGTTATCCGTGCAGAACTCGGCGCGTGGATAGCACACCCGGCCGCCACGCTCCTGCATCAGACCGGCCAGCCGCTCGCGCAGCCGGCGGTTGGCACCGACACCACCGGCAATCACCAGCACGGCAAGCCCGGTCTGCTCCAGCGCCCGCCGGCACTTGATGACCATGGTGTCCGCCACGGCCTCCTCGAAGGCCAGCGCGATGTCCGCACGATCCTGGTCTGTCCGGTCACTGTCGTTCCAGGTATTGAGCGCAAAGGTCTTCAGCCCGCTGAAGCTGAACTCCAGTCCGGGGCGGTCGGTCATCGGCCGCGGAAACTTGTACCGGCCGGGCCTGCCGCCCGGGGCCAGTGCCGACAGCGCGGGACCGCCCGGGTAGCCGAGGCCGAGTACCGTGGCGGTCTTGTCGAACGCCTCGCCGACGGCGTCATCGATGGAATCCCCCAGCAGGCGGTAGCGGCCCACCCCGCTGACTTCCACCAGCAGGGTGTGCCCGCCCGAGACCAGCAGGGCCAGGAACGGGAACGCCGGCGGCTCGTCCTCCAGCATCGGGGCCAGCAGGTGGCCTTCCATATGATGTACGCCCACTGCGGGTACGCCCCAGCCCCAGGCCAGCGCCCGTCCGGTGGTGGCGCCCACCAGCAGCGCGCCGACCAGGCCGGGTCCGGCGGTATACGCGACACCATCGATGTCAGATCTATTTAATCCTGATTTATCAATAAGTTGTGATACAATCGGCAGCAACTTGCGGACATGGTCACGGGACGCCAGCTCCGGCACGACCCCGCCGTACTGCGCGTGCAGATCGACCTGGCTGTAGAGGGCATGGGCCAGCAGACCGCGCGCGCCATCGTAGAGCGCGACGCCGGTTTCGTCGCAGGAGGTTTCGATGCCAAGCACGAGCATGCGGTTATGGTAACTGCCACTGGTTGTTACACAAGGAAATTTTGCCTTTTGCCCGGGACGTGTATAGAATTCGCAGCCCTGTCAACCCTCAGTCAACCGGTGCTGTATGCCCAATGTACGTGTAAAAGAAAACGAACCTTTCGAGATTGCCCTGCGCCGTTTCAAGCGCTCCTGTGAAAAGGCCGGCGTGCTGGCCGAAGTGCGTCGCCGCGAGTTCTACGAAAAGCCGACCCAGGAACGCAAGCGCAAGATGGCTGCCGCCATCAAGCGGGGCCAGAAGAAACTTTCCCGCGAACTCGCACGCCGCGTGCGCCTCTACTGATCTTTCCTTCCCGCGATGTCCCTCAAGGAACGCATCCAGGAAGACATGAAGGATGCCATGCGTGCCCGGGACAAGGAGCGTCTCGCCACGATCCGGCTGATCCTGGCCGCCATCAAGCAACGCGAGGTCGATG
>CAZMAK010000067.1:0-12124 GCA_964564245.1 uncultured Ectothiorhodospiraceae bacterium
CCGTGTCGCAGCGCATGGAGCTGCTCAGCTTCTTCGACCTGCTGTTCAGCCATGATGCGCAGTCCAAGTTCGTGCACACCTCGATCGCCGGCTACGTGACCGGGGCGATGTTCGTGGTGACCATCAGTGCCTGGTACCTGAGCAAGGGACGCCACGTCGAGATCGCGCGCCGTTCGCTGCGCATGGGCGCGCTGTTCGGTGTGTTCTCGGTGATCGGCGTCATCACCCTCGGCGATGCACTGGGTTTCGTGGCGGGCAGTGCGCAGCCAACCAAGCTGGCCGCCATGGAGGGCATGTGGGAGACCGAGCCGGCGCCGGCGCCGCTCAAGGTCATCGCCTTTCCCAGTGACAGCAAGCAGCGCAACATCGGCCCGACCCTGGAAATTCCCGGCGTGGCGGGCATCCTGATCACACACTCGCTGGACAAGGAACTGCCCGGCATCAAGGAACTGGAACAGCGCGCGGCCGAACGCATCCGCAACGGCATCCCCGGCATGCTGGCGCTGCAACGCTTCCGCGCCGACCCGGACGACCTCGCGGCGCTGGCCGCGGTCAAGGAGCACGAGGCGGACCTGGGCTACGCCATGCTGCTGATGCGCTATGCGCCTGACCTGACAAAGGCAACCCCGGAACAGGTCAGCCAGGCCGCGCGCGATTCGATTCCGCCGGTCTGGATCACGTTCTGGTCGTTCCGCCTGATGATCGGGCTGGCCTTCCTGATGCTGATCTACCTGATCGCCATGGCAACCTACTCGTTGAGCAAGCAGTGCGTGGCGCAGAACGTGCTGCTGAAGTTCTCCATTTTCCTGCTGCCGGCGCCGTTCCTGGCCAGCGAGCTTGGCTGGCTGACCGCGGAGATCGGCCGCCAGCCGTGGACCGTGTACGAGCGACTGCCAACCTGGATATCGGCCTCGACCCACAGCGAGGGTTACCTGTACTTCTCACTGATCGGTTTCACGCTGATCTACCTCGTGTTCATCCTCATTGAGATGTTCCTGATGGTGAAGTTCATTCGCCAGGGACCGGATGAGCCGGGTCATGCCGGCACGGGCGGCGGTGGTGGCGGGCAGCCCATGCTGTCAGTCCCGGTCCTGCAGCGGGAGGATTGAGCGATGGAAATCTATGTTGCATTACGGGTGCTCTGGTGGCTGCTGCTCGGTGTGCTGCTGATGGGGCTGGCGATCATGGTGGGCATGGACATGGGAGTGGGTACCATCCTGCGCTACGTCGGCCGCACGGACGGGGAACGCCGCGTGGCGCTGAACATCATCGGCCCCCACTGGGACGGCAACCAGGTCTGGTTCATCCTCGGCGGCGGCGCCATCTTCGCCGCGTGGCCGGTGATCTATGCCACGGCCTTCTCCGGCCTGTACGTGGTGATGCTGCTGTTGTTGTGGACCATGATCATCCGCCCGGTCGGTTTTGAATACCGCAGCAAGCTGCCGTCCACGGTGTGGCGCAACGCCTGGGACTGGGGCCTGTTTGTCAGCGGTTTCGTGCCCATGCTGGTATTCGGCGCGGCCATCGGCAACACGTTACAGGGTTTCCCGTACCATTTTGAATGGAACATGGCCTCGGTCTATTCCGGCAGTTTCCTTGCCCTGTTCAATCCGTTCGCGATCCTGGCCGGCTTGCTGTCGGTAACGCTGTCGGTCTACATGGGCGCGGCCATGCTCATGAACCGTTCCGAGGGGGCACTGTTCGAGCGCAGCCGCCGGGTGCTGGTGCTGTCCGGGCCGCTGGCACTGGTGCTGTTCAGCATCGGCGGGTTCTGGGTCGCCGGCATGCAGGGCTACACGCTGAGCGGCGTCACCCCGGGGGCGGACTCCAACCCACTCGACCCGCATGTGATGGTGGAGCTGTCCAGCGGCGCCTGGCTGGGCAACTTCAGGGCGCTGCCGGTTCTCTGGCTGCTGCCGCTGCTGGGCTATGCCGGTATCGGACTGGGTACGCTGGCGGGGCGTGCGGGACGCTCGCACCTGGCCTGGTGGCTGGGCGCGCTGGCGTGGATCGGTGTCCTCGGTACCGTCGGTGCGGCCATGTTCCCGTTCATGATGCCGTCGAGCGTCAACCCGGCACAGAGCCTGACGGTGTGGAATGCATCCTCCAGCGAGCACACGCTGGTCTGGATGACGCTCTGGGCGGCGGTATTCGTGCCGGCCATCCTGGCCTATACCAGCTGGGCGTTCTGGGTCATGCGCGGCAAGGTACGGACCGAACAGGTAGAAAGCGACGACCACGCTTACTGAGGAGACGCCATGAAAATCATCCTGTTTTTTCTGATCTCGCTGTGGCTGATCTTTCTCGGTGTCATCCTCGGGGATTACGGGCCGTGGTACTTCGCCTGGCTGGTCGGCACCGTCATGATTGTACTGATCTCCGCGGCCGGTGGCGCCCTGATGGATACCCAGCTCGAGGAAGAACAGCGGAAGAACCGGGAGTAACCGGCGCCCGGCCTGCCCGCATGTGCCGGCCCGGTCTGTTGCAGCCGACCGCATGACCGACGAGGCCGACCAGAACATCCCTGGCGCGTTACTGGCGTGGAGGATTCACGCCGGGTCCTGGTTGCGGCTTGCCGTTGCCATCGGCCTGGTGTCTGGCCTGCTGCTGGTACTGCAGGCCTGGCTGTTGTCCGGTGTGGTGGACGCCGTGGTGTTCCGGCAGGCCGGCCTTGCCGGGGTGCTGCCCGCGCTGTGGGGACTGCCTGGCCTGTTCGTGCTGCGTGCCGTACTGGCCTGGGCCTCGGAACAGGCGGCGTTCGAGGCGGCCATCGGTGTAAAACTGGCGTTGCGCAGGACCCTGTACCGGCACGTGCAGCGCCTTGGCCCGGTCTGGCTTTCCGGTGAGCGCAGCGGCGATGTCGTCAATGCCCTCAGCGATGGTGTGGAGGCGCTGGAGGCGTATTACGCCCGCTACCTGCCGGCCATGTCGCTGGTGGCGCTGGTGCCGCTGGCGATCCTGGTGTTCGTGGTTCCGGCCGACTGGCTGGCGGCCGTGGTTCTGGTGCTCACCGCTCCGCTCATTCCGCTGTTCATGGTCCTGATCGGCCAGGGTGCCGAGCGGCGCAACCAGCGCCAGTGGCGGCAACTGGCCTGGATGAGCGCGCATTTCCTCGATGTCATCCAGGGTCTGACCACGCTGCGGCTGTTCAGCGCCAGCCGCCGCGAGGCGCGGATGATTGCGCGTATCTCCGAAGATTACCGGCGCGGCACCATGTCGGTATTGCGCATTGCCTTCCTGTCCTCGTTCATGCTCGAGTTCTTCTCGACGGTCAGCATCGCCATCGTGGCGGTACTGGTCGGTTTCCGGCTGTACTGGGGCGAACTGGATTTTCTGCACGGTCTGTTCGTGCTGTTGCTGGCGCCGGAGTTCTACCTGCCGCTGCGCAATCTGGGCACGCAGTACCATGCAAGGATGGAGGCGATCGGTGCCGCCGAGCGTATCGTCAGGATCCTCGACAAACCGGCGCCGGAACCGGCCGGACGGCTGACCGCTGTACCCGATCTGCGCCAGGCCGTGATCCGTTTCGAGGCGGTGAGCTTGCGCTACCCGGACGGGCGGCAGGGGGTGGCAGGGCTGGACCTGGAGATCCGGCCGGGTGAAACACTGGCGCTGGTCGGCGCCAGCGGGGCAGGCAAGAGCACGCTGGTCAATCTGCTGCTGGGATTCCTGCAGCCACAGGCCGGCTGCATCCGGGTCGGCAACATGCCGCTTGCGGATATCGCGGCAGAGGTCTGGCACCGGCAGCTGGCGTGGTTGCCACAGCGACCGCAGCTGTTCCCCGCATCGGTCGCCGACAATATTCGCCTCGGTGTGCCGGGCGCCGGCCTGCAGGAGATCCGTACGGCCGCTGCGCAGGCCGGGGCAGAAGATTTCATCGACACCCTGCCGCAGGGCTGGGATACCCTGGTCGGTGAGGCCGGGCACGGCCTGTCCGGTGGACAGCAGCAACGTGTGGCACTGGCGCGCGCCTTGCTCAGGGATGCCCCGCTGGTGATCCTCGACGAGGCGACGGCAAGTCTTGACAGTGAGAGTGAGGCGCGGGTACATACCGCAGTGCGCGCACTTGCCGGGCGTTCCACGCTGGTCATGATCGCCCACCGTCTGCGCACCGTGCGCGCTGCCGACCGCATTGCCGTACTCGACGACGGCCGCGTGGTGCAGACCGGCACCCACGCGGAACTGCTGCAGGATTCCGCACTGTACCGGCGGCTGGTGCATGCCTCCGGAGCCGCGCTGTGAGCGATCTGCTGCGGCTGTTGCGCCTGTTCCGCCCCTGGCTCGGCTGGCTGTTGCCCGGCATCCTGCTGTCCCTGCTCACCGTGCTGGCCAACGTGGCGCTGCTGGCGCTGTCCGGCTGGTTCATCAGCGCCATGGCGATCGCCGGCGCCGCCGGTGCCGGCATGAACTACTTCACGCCGGCGGCCCTGATCCGGGCGGCGGCCATCGTGCGTACCGGCGGGCGCTACGCCGAGCGGCTGGTCACGCACGAGGCGACCCTGCGCCTGCTGTCCGGGCTACGGGTGTGGTTCTATCGCCGGCTGGAACCGCTGGCCCCGGCGGTGCTTGAGGGCTATCGCAGCGGCGACCTGCTGAGCCGCATCCGTGCCGACATCGATACGCTGGACCACGTCTACCTGAGGCTACTGGTTCCCGCCGTGGTGGCGGCGCTGGCACTGCCGGTGTTCGTTGCGGTGCTGTGGAACTACCATCCACGCCTGGCGCTGGCGGAACTGTTGCTGTTGCTGGTCGCGGGCGTTGCCGTGCCCTGGCTGGTCAACCGCCTCGGGCGCGATGCCGGCCGGCGCAAGGTCGAGGTCGCCGCACAACTGCGCTCCGCGCTGGTGAGCGATGTGCAGGGCATGGGTGAACTGCTGGTGTACGCCGCCGCGGACCGGCGCGCGGGACACGTGGACGCACTGTCCCGGGAACTGGCGCGCCGGCAGCGCCGGCTGAACAACCTGAACGGGTTCTCGCAGGGCGCGGTCGGCCTGTGCGCCAACCTGGCGATGTGGATGATACTTGTGCTGGCGATACCGATGGTGCCGGCACAGCGGCTGGCGCCACCGGAGCTGGCCATGCTGGTACTGTTCGCACTGGCCGGCTTCGAGGCGGTCATGCCCCTGCCGCTGGCCATGCAGACGCTGGGCGAATCCCTGGCGGCCGCGCGGCGCATCTTCCGCCTGGCGGACAGCCCCCCGGCGGTCACCGAGCCGGACACCCCGCTGCTGCTGCCGCCTGCCTTTGCCATTCGCCTGGAGCAGGTGGGCTTCCGTTACCGGTCCGACGCGCCCCGCGTGTTGCAGGACCTCACGCTGGAGCTGGCGCCGGGCGACAGGCTCGCACTGACCGGCGCGTCCGGTTGCGGCAAGAGCACGCTGGTCAGCCTGCTGTTGCGGTTCCGCGAACCGGACGGCGGAAGCATCCTGTTCGACGGGCTGCCGTTACAGCGCTTCGCGGGTGACGATGTGCGTGCACGGATGGCAGTGCTGTCACAGCAAACGCACCTGTTCAACACCACCATCCGCGACAATCTGTTGCTGGCCCGTCCGGATGCCGGGCAGCAGGATCTCGAGGCGGTGTGCGCGGTGGCGCTGATCCACGATTTCATCCGCGCGCAGCCGGACGGTTACGACACCCTCGTGGGTGAAACCGGGGTGCGTCTGTCCGGTGGACAGGCACGGCGCGTGGCCCTGGCCCGTGCCCTGCTGAAGGAGGCACCAGTGTTGATACTCGATGAACCGACCGAGGGGACGGACCCGGAGACGGCCCGTCGGATCATGGCAAACCTCATGGTACACGTGTCGGCGAGACGACAGAGCCTGCTGTTGATTACCCACCGGCTGGCGGGACTGGAATGGATGGACAGGATCCTGGTGCTGGAGGACGGCCGCATTGCGGAGGCAGGTACACACCGGGAGTTGCTTGCGGCAGGGGGGCGGTATCACCGGCTTCACGCTGTGTTCGGATAGCACCTGTCTCAAAATGTGGCTCAGGTGTCCATGCGGTGTCAAGGTCGCTGCGCCGGTGCGTGGCCGCGCGCACCGGCAGGCTCGCGTAAACCCCGCTCCTTGCGGGGCTACGCCTGGCCCTGATGCACGAGCTGCTATTTTGAGGCGGTTTTCCGGGCCGCCCCGTCCGGGGCGGAGGGCGGGCCGGCCCCGGATTCAGCCGCAAGCGACCTGTCCAGGTCACGGTTCATGACCAGGATGCTGATACGGCGGTTGCTGGCGGACAGCGGGTTGGTCCTGTCGAAGTTGACGGAAGAGCCCAGGCCGACGACGCGGGCCACCTTGTCCGGATCCATGCCACCGGCGATGAGCGCGCGGCGGGCGCTGTTGGCACGGTCTGCCGACAGTTCCCAGTTGCTGTAGCCGGGCCGGCCCGAAAAGCGCAGGGCATCGGTGTGTCCGGAAATGCTGACGTTGTTGGGCACCGCGTTGATGAGCTTGCCGATTTCATGCAGGATTTCGATGGTGTATTTTTTCAGCTGGACACTGCTCAGGTCGAACATCGGGCGGTTCTCCTTGTCGATGATCTGGATGCGCAGTCCCTCGGGGGTGATGTCGATCAGCAACTGGTCCTTGAAGGGGGCCATTGCCTGGCTGGCCTCGATCGCTTCGTTCAGTGTCGCCTTCAGTTCCTCGAGCCGCCGTTTTTCCTCCTCGCGTGCCATGGCCTCGGCATCGTTCAGGTCCATCGAGCGTTCGTCGGAATGGCCGTGTTCCGCGATATTGGCGCGGGTCTTCTCGAACTCCGGATTGGCGCTGCCGCCGATCTCGATCAGGCTGGTGCTGGCGCCGCCCGGTCCCTGGATCTCGGTCGGGTGTGTACTCTTCGTCGGGCTCTGGCCCTCGACCATGCTCGGTTCGGTAAAGTATTTGGAGATCGCGGCCCGTTCGTCCTTGGTGGTCGAGCCCATCAGCCACATCAGCAGGAAGAAGGCCATCATCGCCGTGACGAAATCCGCGTAGGCGACCTTCCAGGCGCCGCCGTGATGCCCGTGCGCACGCTTCTTGATACGCTTGATGACGATCGGCCGGCCGGCCGTCTCCTCGCTCATGCGGACGCCTGCTTGTTTTCCTTGATGCGGTCCTCGAGTTCACTGAACGAGGGACGCTCGGTCGAATACAGCACCTTGCGCCCGAACTCGATGACCACGGAAGGATTGAAGCCGTTCATGACCGCCAGCATGCAGACCTTGATACACTCCAGGAACTTGGCCTCGTCGCGCGCCCGGTGTTCCAGTGCCGTCGACATCGGGCCGATGAAACCGTAGGCCAGCAGGATGCCGAGAAAGGTGCCGACCAGCGCGGCCGCCACGTGGTGGCCGAGTTCGGCGGGATCGCCACCGACGTAGGACATGGTGATGACCACGCCAAGTACGGCGGCGACGATACCGAAGCCGGGCAGGGCATCGGATACCTTGGTCATGGCAGTGGACGGCTGGGACGATTCCTCGTGATGGGTTTCCAGCTCCACGTCCATGAGGTTCTCGACCTGCATCGGGTCCAGGTTGCTGGTGATCATCAGGCGCAGGTAATCGGCGATGAAGTCCATGGCGTGGTGGTCTGCCAGGATGGCCGGATACTCCCTGAAGATCTCGCTGTTTTCCGGCTCGTCGATATCCGCCTCGACGGCCATCAGGCCATCCTTGCGCATCTTGTTGAACAGCTTGTAGAGCATGGACAGCAGGTCCAGGTACATTGCCTTGTCGTACTTCGACTTCTTGAACAGCCCCGGCAGTCCGTGCGCGACACTGCGGATGATCTTGCCCGGGTTGGAAATCATGAAGGCGCCGACGGCGGCGCCACCGATCACGATCAGTTCATTGGGTTGCCAGAGTGCGGCGAGATTGCCATGGGACATCACGAAGCCGCCAGCGACGGAGGCAAGGACGACGATAACACCTAGGATGACGAACATGGGTCCCTCAACTGATCCGGTACCAGGCAGGAATTGCGCTAGCCATGGCGGGCATCCGTGCCGCTCAGCCGCCCGGCTCCAGTGGACCGGGACAATAATTTAGCGACCCCTGTGATGGAAACTGAAGTAGCCGCCAGGCCCCGGAACCGGGGCCGGAGACGGTCCCGTTCCTCAATTCCGGCACCGGCTACGGCGTCAACCCGGATCGGTACGGCCGTTGTCAGTCCTCTGTGGCAGGCCGTTCACTCACCTGCACCCGGCCGTTGTGAACGCGCACGGCAAAGGTGCGGATCCCCACGTTTGCCGGTGGCGCCGTGACCTCGCCGGTGCGCAGGTCGAAGCGCGCACCGTGGCGCGGGCACTCGATCTCGAAACCTTCCACCTCGCCGTCGGCCAGGGTGCCGCCATCATGCGTGCAGACGTCCTCGATGGCGTAGTACTGCCCGCCCGTATTGAAGACGGCCACCTCGGTGTCATTTACCTCCGTCAGTCCCACGCTGCCTTCGGGAAGGTTCTCCGCGGTATCGACATCGACCCAGTCAGACATGTTTCCTCCTGTCGTATCCTGTCTGTTTTGCATGAGCGATCTATCCCGCCGTTAACCCGTCGCGGCTGCAAGCCACTCCTGTAGATGCGCCAATTGGGGCAGGCGCGAATTGCCCGGCCTCAATCGAACATCCCCGTTGCCAGCCGCGCCGCCTCGCTCATGCGTGACCGGTCCCAGGGCGGGTCCCATACCAGTTCCACGCAGGCCTCGCGAACCTCCGGCAGCTCGCGCACGGCGCACTCCACCTGGCCCGGAAAGCCTTGCGCGACCGGGCAGCCCGGCGCGGTGAGGGTCATGCGGATATGTACCTTGCCCTGCTGCGGTTCGACCTCGATGCCGTACACCAGCCCGAGGTCGTAGATATTGACCGGGAGTTCCGGGTCCTGCACCGAGCGCAACACCTCGATGACCTGTGCGGTCAGCAGGGTGTGCGCAATGGTGGACGCTTCAGCCGGCATCGGGCGTGCTGCAGGCATCGGGTGCCAGCGGCTCGGTACACACGGTATCGCTGTCCTGGTCCAGCGCGGCACGCAGGGTATGCCAGGGCAGGGTGGCGCACTTGATGCGCATCGGGAATTCATGCACCCCGCCGAGCACGGCCAGCTTGCCGACCTGGCCGGCCGGCTGCTCGTTCATCAGCAGTCTGTGCATCGACCGGAACAGCTCGCGCGCCTGTTCCTCGGTCTTTCCCGTGATCGCCTCGGTCAGCATCGAGGCCGATGCCGTGGAGATCGCACAGCCGGCGCCCTCGAAGCTGGCCTCCTCGATCACGCCGTCATCGATGCGCAGGTGCAGGCTGAACTCGTCGTTGCAGACCGGGTTGAAGCCGTGCGCGTGACGGTTCGCACCCTCCGGCCGGTAACCGAAATGGCGCGGGTTGCGGTTGTGGTCCAGGATCATTTCCTCGTACAGCTCGCGCAGGTAGCTCACGTCCCTGTACTCCGTGTTCATATTCAATGCAGTACCTCCTGTGGCGGTGTGCCGCCTGCGGTGAGGCGCGTGGCCAGCTGGCGCTCCAGGTAATCCCGCACCGGGGCGAGCGGCATGCGCTCGAGTATGTCGGAGGCAAAGGCGCGAATCATCAGGCGGCGCGCTGCGGCTTCGTCCAGCGCGCGTGAGCGCAGGTAGAACAGGGCATCCGTATCCAGTTCGCCCACCGTGCAGCCATGCGAGCATTGCACATCGTCCGCGTGGATCTCGAACTGCGGGCGGGCATCGGCCTCGGCCTCCGCAGACAGCAGCAGGCTGTGGTTGCTCTGCTGCGCACGGGTCCCGAATGCCTGCGGATGGACCACGATGCGGCCGCTGAATACCGTGCGCGAGCGGTCATCCACGATGCCCCTGTACCACTCATCGCTGGTGGCCCGTGCTGCGTGATGATCGATGCGAGTGTGGTTGTCCACGTGCTGGTTGCCGTGCGTGACGGTCAGGCCGTTCAGGGCGCAGGCCGCGCCGGGACCGTCCAGGCTCACCTGCAGTTCATTGCGCACCAGCCGCCCGCCAAGTGCAATGCCGTGTGTGCGCAGGCGGCTGTTACTGCCCTGCCGCACGTACAGAGCGCCGACATGCAGCGCGGACTCGCTGTCCTGCACCAGCCGGTAATGATCCAGTGTTGCGCCATCTCCCAGCGTCACTTCCGTGATGGCGTTGGTCAGGTATTCCGCACCGTTCAGCGCGACCCACGACTCGATCAGTGTGGCACAACTGCCCGGGGCGGCCTCGATCACATTGCGCACCGTCATCATGCTGCCCGGCTGCCCGGTGCTGATGAACAGCAGGTGCAGCGGTTTATCCAGAACGGTATCTCTCTCCAGCCGCAGGTACACACCGTCCTGCAGGAAGGCCGTGTTCATGCTGTTGAAACCGGGCGTGTCCGCCTCGAGTGTGCGCCCCAGCACCGCTTCGAGCCGGTCCGGGTCCTGCATCAGCAGCTGCGCAATCGTATCCAGCCTGGCGCCGTTCAGTTGCAGCCTGCACGGGTTCAGGTGGGCGGCAAACCGGCCGTCCACGAACACCAGCCGGTGCATCGGTTCGGTGCCGAACGTCCAGCTCTGCAGCGCGTCCGCGCCGAGGGGCCCGGCCGCGGGCGGCGGGGTGAACACATGGCGATTGAGACGGCGCAGGTCCGTGTACTTCCAGGCCTCGACGCGGGTGTCCGGAAATGCACGTTGCTGGAAGGCCGCCATGGCCTCGCCGCGCATGAGGGTTACCCAGGGCACGCCGGCGCCCGGCAGGCGGTCCTGCAGACGATCGTGGAGTTCCCGGTAGTGCAGCATCGGAATGCTCATGCGCCTGCCTCCGCCGTGGCCTCTTTCAGCCAGCCATAGCCGTGCCGTTCCAGCTCCTGCGCGAGCTCGGGCCCGCCGGAACGCACCAGGCGACCGTCGGCCAGCACGTGGACGAAATCCGGCGTGATGTAGTCCAGCAGGCGCTGGTAATGCGTCACCACCAGGAAGGCGCGCTCCGCGTCGCGCAGGCTGTTGACCCCGTTTGCGACCACCTGCAGGGCATCGATGTCCAGTCCGGAGTCCGTCTCATCCAGGATCGCGAGGCGTGGTTCCAGCACCAGCAGCTGCAGGATCTCGTTGCGCTTTTTCTCGCCGCCCGAGAATCCGGCATTGACGGAGCGGTACAGCAGCGCCTCGTCCATCTGCATGCGCGCCAGGCGTTCCTTCACCAGCGCAAGAAAATCCATGGCATCCAGTTCCGCCTCGCCACGGTGTTTGCGGATCGCGTTGAGTGCGCTCTTCAGCAGGTAGACATTGCTGACGCCGGGGATTTCCACCGGGTACTGGAAGGCGAGGAAGATACCGGCACGGGCGCGCGCCTCGGGGCTCAGTGCCGCCAGGTCGGCGCCGTCGAAACGCATCGACCCGCCGCTCACCCGGTACAGCTCGCGCCCGGCCAGTACCTGGGCCAGGGTAGTCTTGCCGGAGCCGTTCGGCCCCATGATCGCGTGTACCTCGCCGGGCCTGATGTCGAGATCGATGCCCTTGAGGATCGGCCTGTCGTCGATGGTTACCCGCAGGTTCCGTATCGTCAGCATGACTGCGTCACCCCACGGTGCCTTCCAGGTTCAGGCCCAGCAGCTTCTGCGCCTCGACCGCGAATTCCATCGGCAACTCGTTCAGTACCTGTTTGCAGAAGCCGTTGACGATCAGCGTCACGGCATCCTCGGTCGACAGGCCGCGGCTTCTGCAATAGAACAGCTGGTCCTCGCCGATGCGCGAGGTGCTGGCCTCGTGCTCGACGCGCGCCGTCGGGTTCATGACCTCGATGTAGGGATAGGTGTGCGCACCGCAGCGATCGCCGATCAGCAGCGAATCGCACTGGGTGTAGTTGCGTGCCCGCTCCGCGCCCCGGTGCACCTTGACCAGCCCGCGGTAGGCGTTCTGGCCGTGGCGTGCCGAGATGCCCTTGGAGATGATCGTGCTGCGCGTATTCCTGCCGACGTGGATCATCTTGGTGCCGGTGTCCGCCTGCTGGAAATTGCTGGTCAGGGCCACCGAGTAGAATTCGCCGACCGAGTGGTCGCCCTCGAGGATGACGCTCGGGTACTTCCAGGTGATGGCCGAACCGGTCTCCACCTGCGTCCAGGAGATGTGTGCGTTCTCGCCCCGGCAGGCGCCGCGTTTGGTGACGAAATTGTAG
>CAZMAK010000068.1:0-12007 GCA_964564245.1 uncultured Ectothiorhodospiraceae bacterium
ACTCTGATCAACCAACCTCGACCCGAAATTGGTAATACGCCCCAATATACCCATATTCACCAGGTCCCTGCTTCCCTGCGAGACTTCCATGCCGCCAGGTGCAATCTGCGTAAAGGGCAGCGAGAAAACATGCAGCCCGACAGACTTGTCGATCAATCCGAGTCCTTTCAGGGTAGATATCTCGGCCGCTCCCTCACTATGCCCGTAAAGGGTACCCTTGTAATTCGCACCAAGACAGCTTCCGGTGACCTTTCCACCGCATTGTACGACGAGCGAAAGCCCCTGCGCCGTGGGAAGGCCCTGGAATGTCAGGGCCACATCAACAGCATCAAAAACCGCACCGCCAATCCCGTTACTGAAAATGCCTGCAATACCGGGTTCATCCTTGCCGGTACCGAACGATTCATCCCCGTCCAGCCGGATCCTGTCATAACCAAAGAAAGCCTTCCCGGAAAAGGAGACGAATTCCAGAGCCATGTTCAACTCATTCAGTGACATGCCGTTCCGTTTCGCGAATCGCCGTATTTCCTGCCGGATCTTCAGTTGTCCGAAATGATGCAGGACAAAATCCGTCACATGCTCGACTGCATCACTGATTGACACAGCATTCTCAAGTACGCTGCGCATACCTGTAACAACCGACCTGGCGAATCCCTGCAGTCCGGTAATCATGCCCGCAATACTGAGCCCGGTCAGCGCCCCCTTGATCGCCCCCTGCAAACCACCTGTCAACAATCCGTACGTGAGCCCTGCAAAGGTAAACCCCGTCATCAGGGCGCCCTGTATGGAGCCAAAATACAACGCCCCCCAGCCAAATGTAAAATATCCCACCACCGCCGCTGCCACCACGGCCACAACCCCGCGAATCTCCTTCCACAACTTGCTGAAAAACCCGTACCCGCCTGGGTCGGTGTACGACAAGGGGTTGTTGTTGACATAGGTGTAGCGGTTGAACGACTGCGTCTGGTCGGGGTACTGGATCTGGATATCCGGACTCAGGAAACGGCCCAGCTTCGGGTCATACATCCGGCCGCTCATGTTGATGAGACCGACATCGTCAAGGTGCTCATGCCCGGTGAAGCCGTGGTTCGTCTCGATCCCTGCCAGCACGCTGGAATCGCTTCCATCCAGGTTCCGGCGGCTACCGAACGGCGCGAAGCTCATGCGCTCCACCACGGCCCCGTCCTCATCGGTGATCACGTCGATCGAACCGAGGTGATCGGTGTGCAGGTAGCGGGTCTTTTGCGTACCGTCGCTCTTTTTCGTGTAGATCGCAATCACACGGCCACCGGCATGGATGTAGTGCTTGTACTCGGTCAGCGATCCGGTCGTTTCCTCCTCGTAGCTCTCCTTGTTGAGGGTGCCCGAATTCAGGTAGTAGGTAGTGGTAGCGCCATGGATCTGCTTCACCCGGTTATGATCGGCGTCGTAGGCAAAACTGACATGGGCATTGCCCTTGTCGATGGTCAGCACCTTGTTGAACGAGGTCCAGGTGATCGTCCGATTGTCCCCGTCGGTCATGTTGCCATTGTTGTCATAGGTATAACTGGTCAGCACCGTGGCTCCGTTCTTTACCTGGGTGACGGCATGGGGTCCGGCGTTGCCTGCTCCATAGGTGTAGCTGCTGGCATAATCCGACTTGTTGGTGATATTGCCCAGCGGGTCATAGTCGTAGCCTTTGCTGCCTACCCCGGCAATGTCCGCCGTACGCAGCCGGTTCAGATCATCATAGGTAAACGTCTCGCTATAGCCCTGGTGATGATCGCTACGACTCTTCAGATTGCCCAGCCCGTCAAATCGATACTCCAGGTTCTGCACCGCCGCAGTGTTCCCCGCCCCGGTGCTGATTGCAGCCAGCGAACCGTCGGCCGCATCGTAGGTGCGGATGGTCTGCAGGCCATTGCCCAGTGTCTCCATCGTGACCCGGCCCTCGGCATCGTCCTCGTCAGCGTGCCAGTAGCGCGTGTCGCTGGCGGCATCGCGCACCTCGGTCAGGAAGCCGTTGGCATCGTAGACATTGCGCACGATAAAACCGGTGGGATAGGTGACGGTTTCCCGACGGCTAAAGCCGTCGTAGCGGTAGCCCATGGTGAAGTTCTTGCCGTCGATGGTGCTGGTCTCCGAGGCCGGCCGTCCCAGCGGGTCGTAGGTATAGGTCATGCCGTGACCACTGGTCGTGTAGCTGACACTGGCCAGCTTGCCCACCCCGTGGGCAGCAGTGTCATAGACCCAGGTGGTTGCCCCCTCCGGCTCGCTGCGGCTGACCATGCGCCCGAGCTGGTCGTAGCTCATGGTCACCACCTGGTCCTTGGCGTCCTTTTGCCATACCAGTTCGCCAAAGGCGTTGTAGCGGTACTCCCAGTGCCCCATGTCCGGGTCGTCCATGCTGGTCTTGCGCCCGCGCAGGTCGTACCCGGTCTGTGTGGTGTTGCCGGCATTGTCGGTGGTGCGGATCAGGTCGCCGGCCGCGTCGTACTGGTAACTCTGGCTGCCGTCCATGCCATCGACCACGAACACCAGCTGATCCATGGCATCGTTCACCCGGGTGTCGTACTGGTCGTAGTCCCCGTTCGGGTGCCAGCGATGGATGTTGCGGATGAAGCCGCTGTACTGGTACTCGACGATGCCGCCGCCCGGGACATCCTCCCGGACCGGACGGTTCAGTACGTCGTACTGGAAGTTCGTGGCAACCTCGGACGCGGTTACCGGCCCGTTGACAACATAGGGGCGGGTCTTGCTGGCGATGTTGCCCCGGTCGTCATAGGCGGTATCCTGGTAGATCGTCTGGCCGGACAGGGATACCGTGGAAGTACGGATAACCCGTTGCAGGGCATCATGGTAGGTAACCACCGGCGTCGTGCCAGAGGCCTCCACCGTCTCGATGAAGCCTCCCTGGGGACAATCGGTGGTGCTGCAGAAGTCGTCGCGCCAGGTCGTCTCCGTCCCGTCGGCCCGGTGTTCCCGCACCTTGCGCCCGAAGCTGTCGTACGTCCAGCTCGTGGTCAGCCCGTTCGGACCGGTCAGGGAGGTCTTCGTACCGAAGCGGGGGTCGTAGGTATAGGTCTCGGTCTGCTCCAGCGCATTGGTCGTCTGCACCGGGAAGCGGCCCTGGCTGTCGTACACCGTCTCCGTGCTGCGGGACTCCAGCGGCAGGCTGTCATCGTACCCGGGACGACCCGTGGTAGTGACCCGGGTCGTATTGCCGAAGGCGTCGTATTCGTGCGTGGTCTTCAGGTACAGTGGGCTGCCTTCCCCGGCGTCCGGCTCGATGATCTCGTCCTTCAGCAGGAACTGGTGCGGATCGCCGGCCGGGTAGTAGCTGAAGGTACTGACCTTCGTGATGGAATTGTCCGGGGCAGGTGCATTTGTCGCCAAATGGGTCACGGTTGTCTTAACCAGGCGGTCCAGCACCCAGCCCGTCAGATCGGGGGTATCGTAGACGTTGGTGGTCTGTGTATGGAAGGTGGTATCCCCCGAGGGATCTATGTCTGTGGTACCCACATCGATGGTGCGCGGGTTGCCGTAGTCGTCCACGCCGGTGACCGTATTCACTATCTTGTTGGCCGCACCCTGACTGTCGTTGTCGGGCTGTTCGTAACCGATCTCGATGGATTGCATGAGATAGGGGAAGTACACCCCATTGGCACCGTTGCTGGCCGCTACCTCACCGTAGGTGTTATGTGCCTCGCTCAGCAACCAGCCGCCCAGGGTGACCGTAACACCTTCAGGAAGACCGGTGAACGGGAAATCCTGCCGGTAGGTCGTGGCCGTCACGATACCGGTCTGTGCATCGGTTGAGCTGACCTCCCGAAAGCCCAGGAATCCGCGGCCCTGCAGATCGAGTTTTGCACCGGTATAGGTGTAATCGGTTACATATTGCCCACCAACGCCATCATCTGACTGTGTTTGTGAAACCACATAAAGGGGCCCCTGGAAATCCTGAAGCGGGAACGTTGCGGAATTTCCCTTCGAGTAGATAGTGCTGTCTGTCAACGGCCTGTAGGTGATCGTGGTCACACTCCCCATACCATTTATGACCCGGTTCATTCTGTCAGGCAACAGGCCCTGATGGAAATGCACGTTCCAGACGCCGTTGTAGGCCGACACGATGTCCTGCATTCCATCGCCGTTAACGTCCATCAGGCGGGTCATGTCATACCCGTTGCTATACAGCCCGGTGTTTACCCGAACAAAACCCGACACCGCAGACTGATATACCATCCACATACCGGAATCCGGATAAAGGATATCCGCCCGCCCATCCTTGTTGTAATCAACCGGCTGCGCGTACTGCCAGTTGACACTGGGTGATCCGTCATTTACCGGCTGGGAATAACGCCCGCTCTCCTGCCCCAGGTTGAAAGCGGTCTTCCACACCCCCTCAGCCGGCACAACCGCATCCAGCAGACCGTCAGCGTTGACATCCATGACCAGCAATGTCGACTGCATGATGTACCAGGCCATGGAGGACAAATCATCCAGTGGATATGTAACACTGAATGTCGGGTGACCTGCCGAGGAAACCATGGGCACGTATCCGTAAGTAGCACAGAAATTATCACAAGATGTCACAATCAGGCTTGCACGCCTGCTATTGTCAAAATCTGTTCTATAGACCCTGGCCGCCGAATCTGCTCCTGTTGTCGTTATGGACTGCCCGAAACCTCCGGGAGAATTGATGTAGACGTCATACATCTGGTAGGTCGACGGCGCACCCGGCGGCAACGGCCCTATCACCGGATATTCAGCAATGATCACCAGATCATCCCTTCCATCCCCGTTAACATCGATCACCTGGGGGTGCCTGTCATATCCGTCATCGGGAATCAGGTCGCTGACCAGGCTGAATCCGTTATCGACCGCCAGTAACAAATCCCAGTAACCATCACTCCCCGGAACGAGCAGATCCCCCCTGCCGTCGCTGTTGTAGTCGATCACCAATGCCTTGTCCGGGTAACTGCCCTCCGTGACGATGCCGGTACCGGTTTCTGTCTCCAGACCTGCGGCACTTCCATAATCAATCCACCAGATGCCGTCGTGCGGCACAACCAGGTCCTGTCTGCCGTCCCCGTTGACGTCCATGACCTGCGAATCTGCGTAACCGCTGTTTGTTGATCCGGAGCTGACCGCAGGCGAATATCCCGTGGTACCATCTATCCAGTCAAATCGGGTCGGTACCAGGCAGGCCGCATCTGCCGCCGCAGACACACATTGCGTGATTTCGCGTACACGGGATATTCCGGAGCCGGGACTTGTGTCATAAGTGATCCTGTAGTCCCTGACTGAAGCTGCGCCTTCATAGACCTGGATACTGCTGATGCGCCGTGCCGATGTAACAGTCCGGCCGGCAACATAGGAAGTCGAGGTATCCGGACGCACATCATAGACAATACTGACATGATTGTAGGGAGTGAGGCCGGCGGCATCATTGCCCGTATAGTCGATCTGCACCGGAAAATGTTCTCCGTTTGCTGAATCTTCGAAATATCCGACCGTGTAATAGTTGCCGGACCGGTCTTCAACCCGGTCCGGGTACCATGCAAGGGTATCGCCACCACCGGGGTTGAATGCCGAATCTGCATTGAATCCGTAACGCATGAACCGCCCGGATCTGGTCCAGACCATGAAGTAATCCGGTGACGTCCCGGTTCCCCCGTATGACACCACTTTGCTGAATGTTTCGATTTCCGTCCGGTACTCGGTCCCGTCGGCACCATAAATTCCACCATTCACAGCCACTAATCGTTGTCCGTCCAGACAGAACCGGTCATTCGTGCCGAGGTTTACACCCCCCGGCTGACCGTCCTGTGCAATCGTCCTGGGACAGCGCGTTATTACGGACAAGCCACCCAATGACCATCCGCGCCCGATCGGGCCATTACCGCTGCTACTGCTGTAATCCAGTGAAAGAGCCGGTGTCATGCCCGCCGTGCCGGGCGTAACGGTAATCGGAATGGAAAAGGTGGCCGCGCCGGACGCATCCACCTCGAATGTCCCGGCAATCGAACCTGCGGCGGTCACGATAGCGGGCGCGGAGCGTACGCCACTGCCGCTATCCACCGTTATGGAGGCGACCTGTCCACTTACATTCAGATCGGCATTGAAACCGCCACTCTGACCGGCGCTGGCGGTATAGGATGAACCGTCAACCAGATCGATGATTACCGTGGAATACGCCGCCACACTTCCCGGCTGGCCAGCGATATTGATTTTCGGGTTCCCTGATTTTGTATAGCTAATACCGATCTTCGACAGATCAGCCATGGCAGGTCGAACGGGCAGGATTACGGACAGGGGCAATGACGGTTCACTTTCGATACCCCCATTGATGCTGGCAGCAGTCACACTGTGCAATGTGCCTGCCACCAGTTCCACGTTGAAGGCATACAAACCGTTCCCGTCCGCAATAGCAGTCCCTTGCAATATACCGTCGCGATACAAATTGACGGTGCTGCCGGGATTGGTCAGACCACTCACATGATACGGGTTGTTACCGGCCGGGCTTGCATCTCCCCACAGTAGCGGTGGCAGCAGCTGCACGATCGGGTCGAGCGTGACCAACCCCAGCACCGCCCGTTCCAGGACCAGATAATCACTGATATTCAGCACACCATCCGGTGCATCCAGCGGTGCCACATCACAACTCTGCTGCTCTTGTGCGGTCGGAGTATATGTCCCGCCCAGAAACTGCAGCATCACTGCAAGATCTCCTGCATCAAGTTTCCCGTCCGGACTGCCGTAGGGGGCGACATCACCGTGTATCGATGTGGCGGGTGCGGACCATACTTCCCTGATTGCACCGCAGGACAACAAACCCGGCAGCAGCCAGGCAAGAACTCGTCCGTAGATCAGTACCGATCCGAATTTCATGATATCTCCTTCCTGGAGAGGTATTGCTCCATGCCAATCCTGTACAGCCGTGGAGGGTTACTGCATAAGGACTATGCACATTCGGAATTCCGGCCGGTATCCGCAATCCTGCAACGTGCACGTCAGCAATCAACGTGCACGGGACGGCGCAGAACCGGAAGAGAATGTGAAACGCGGCCAACAAAAAGGCCACCCGAAGGTGGCCCTGGATCACACAGGAGAGTGTTCTGCTCAGAACGGCATCGCGAAGGATGCGTATCCCCGCCGGGTTGGTGGAAGCGGCAATGGCATCCCGGGATTGAAACCCGTGGCGCCGGGCGGTCCCGTGGACCTGGCGCCATACCGGACGGTTCGTACCAGTCGTCCGTCGATAGCCTCAGCGCACAGGCGAACCGGCAATGCTGAACCGGGAAAAAACGCAGGTACAAAAAGAAACCCCGGCGCCAGGCCGGGGTTTCCCTGCAATCGTGCTGAACGGTGCTGCGTCTAGCCCTTGCGCATCAGGAACATGAACTTGCCGCCTTCCTCGGTGGAAGACATCAACTCGTTCCCGGTCTGCTTGGCAAAGGCCTCGAAGTCCTTGACGGAACCCGGGTCGGTTGCAATGATGCGCAACACCTTGCCGGTCTCCAGGCCATTCAGGGCCTTCTTGGCACGTAAAATCGGCAGCGGGCAATTCAGTCCGGTTGCGTCGAGTTCATCATCATAATCCGCCATTGCGTCTCTCCTGTTAGATTGATAGCACCCTTATTTAGCAGACCCGGCACAGCGGATCATTATTGTTTATCATATTAGAATAGGTGCGATAACTTATGATAACAAGCGTCCGAAGGCAAGACCCTCGTTGGGAGATGACCGCAATTAATTCCGGGTCGCCAGGGAACGCATGTGTCAGTAACCAGTCTGAAGTCGTTAATTACCTGAAAGTCCGAGCATAAATGACACCTGCAACCCGATTCATAAGCGGAATCCTGCTCTCCCTGCTGGCTGGCCTGGCCATGGCCAAAAGCGAGTTCGAGGACCTGCCGAACCTGGGGGATTCCACCGGGCAGATCTACAGCCCGCAGCAGGACCGTGCCCTGGGCACTGCCTTCATGCGCGAGCTGCGCCAGCAGGACCTCATCCTGGAGGATCCGGAGGTCAACCGCTACCTGGCATCGCTGGGGCGCAAGCTGACCGTACACAGCGAGAATCCCGGATTCGGCTTCAGCTTTTTTGCGGTGAACGACGGCCGCATCAACGCCTTTGCCGGCCCGGACGGACACATCGGCGCAAACCGCGGGCTGATCCTCGCCGCCGAGAATGAAAGCGAACTGGCCGCCGTGCTGGCACACGAAATTGCCCACGTCACCCAGCGCCACCTGGCGCGCGCCTTCGAGACCGAGAAAAAACTCAGCCTGCCGACCACGGCCGCGATCCTTGCCGCCATCCTGATCGGCACCCAGAACGGCGAGGCCGGCGCCGCCGCCATCACCACGGCAACCGCCGCCAGCCTGCAATCCAGGATCAATTTCACCCGCGCCAACGAACAGGAAGCGGACCGGGTGGGCATCCAGACGCTGGCCGAATCCGGCTTCGATCCGGACGGCATGGCCAGTTTCTTCGAGCGCCTGCAAAAGGACGCCAGGCTGTACGGCGCCAGCCCGCCCGAATTTCTCAGCACCCACCCGGTCACCACCAATCGCATCGCCGAGGCCGAGAGCCGCGCCAGCAGTTACCCGAAGGTCCAGGTAAGAGACAACCCGGATTTCCAGCTGATTCGCGCCAAACTGCGTGTGCTGGGCTATGACAACCCGCCACAGGTGCTGGCGGATTTCCAGCGTTACCATGGCACGTCCGGCGGCGATACCCCGGCGGAACGCTACGAGTACGCCCTGCTGCTGGCCGAAAATGAAAAGTATCCGGAAGCAATCCGGGTGATGGACGCATTGCTGCATGCCGACCCCGACCGCCTGGCCTACCGGCTGGCGCAAGCCGATATCTATCAGCGCAATCGCCAGTACCGAGAAGCACTGTCCGTCTACAAGTCCACCAACGCACTCTATCCCGGCGAACTCGCCGTGGTGCTTCCCTATGCCAGCACCCTGCTGGCCAGCAACCAGGCCGACGCAGCCTATGCCCTGCTACTGGATATCAGCAATGCCGGCGCGGAGAACCCGCAGCTCTACAAGATGCTCGCCCTGGCCGCCGGTACCAGCGGCAACATGGCGCAATCACACACCGCCATGTCGCAGTACTACTATCTCAACGGTTTTACCGACAAGGCCATCGAGCAACTGCAGCTGGCGGCAAAAATCAAGGGACTGAGTGACTACCTGGCCACCCGTATCCAGGCACGGCTGAGCCAGTTGCAGGAACTGCGCAAGACTGAAAAATTAGAATAGTCATGTTTACTAATACAGCAGATACAACAGCTTGACCTTCGTCTATACCGGGTGCTAGGTTTGCCTTCACATTCAGGTATCTGTTTGTTTTATCCCACACCAACCAACCGGAGTTGAATCTAATGAAGACACGCTTTTCCTACAGGCTGTTGTCTACAACAATTCTTTCCCTGCTGCTGGTCACCGGCTGTTCCTATTTTTCTTCAAAGCCCAGTGAACCCGCCAGCAAGGCCAGCCCGGAAGCCGTCGCCGCAATAGCCAGCGCCAATGCCGCGATCAAGAACGCCAAGGCAAACAACTGGATCTGGGTCAACACCGAGAAGTTCGCGGCTGAAGCACAGGCTGCTGCCGACAAGGGGGACAACGCGGTTGCCGTCAAGCTCGCAAACAAGGCGAAGGCCGAGGCGGAAAACGCCGTGGCACAGTACAACTACGAGAAAGCGCATCCGCGCGGCATGCACTAACCAGTAGCCGAAGGAAACCCGAGGCTTTACAAACATGATTCCAGGAGATGAAACAATGCGGCTAACCGCTTCGAAAATACTGTTATCAGCCTGTTCTGTTGCCGTCATCACAGGCACCCTGCTCATGACACCGTTTACCACTGCCGGCGCAGAGGACAAGATCGCCGCAGAGGGCAAGGCCATTGCATTCGACCGCAAGCTTGGCAACTGCCTGGCATGTCATGCCATCGCCGGCGGGGATCTGGCCGGCAACATCGCCCCTCCCCTGATCGGCATGAAGCAGCGTTTCCCGGACAAGGCGGCGCTGCGTGCCCAGATCTGGGACCCGACTGTACGCAATCCGAATACCATCATGCCTCCGTTTGGGCGATTCAATATTCTCACCGACAAACAGATCGATGAGGTCGTTGAGTTCATCAGCACACTCTAATTTTGACACTTCAGGAGACACGCTCGTGACAAGCATGAAACGCAGAATCTTTCTCAAGGGAACACTGGCTACCGGCGCGCTGGGCGTTGCCGTCAGCAGTGGTCTGATCGCACCCCGTTCCGTTCTCGCTGCCTGGTCCAAGGATGCCTTCGAGGCAAAGGATATCAACACCGCGCTGAACAGCCTGTTTGGCAGCTCCAGTCTTGCTGCCAGCGACAAGATCAGGATCAAGGCACCGGACATCGCCGAGAACGGCGCCGTGGTCCCGGTCTCGATATCCACCGACATTCCGGACGTGGAATCGATCAACATCGTGGTCGAGAAGAACCCCACACCAATGACAGCCAACTTCATCCTGGGTACCGGTGCACTGGCGGATGTGTCCACCCGCATCAAGATGGGCAAGACCTCGAGCGTACTTGCTGTCGTCAAGGCCGGCGGCAAACTCTACAGCACGGGCAAGGAAGTCAAGGTCACCATCGGTGGTTGCGGCGGCTGATGCCAGCCGTACTGCACCCTAATACAGCATCTGCGTATCGAGAGGATCAGCCATGTCAACTATCAAAATCAGAGCAAGCGCCAGAGACGGCATCACCACGGTCAAGTGCCTTATCAGCCACCCGATGGAAACCGGCACCCGCAAGGATGCCAAGACCGGAGAAAAAATCCCGGCCCACTTCATCCAGGAAGTCGTGTGTACCCATAACGGCACGACGGTCCTGACCGGCAACTGGGGAACGGCGATCTCCAAGAACCCGTACCTTTCCTTCCGTTTCAAGGGCGGAGCCGCCGGCGACAAGATCGGGATCAGCTGGGTCGACAACAAGGGTGAAAAAGACGCGAACGAAACCGCGATCAGCTGACCCGGACTCATGCCCAACTACATACAGAACCGAAGGGGAAACATTCGATGAAAAAACTCCTTACCGCAACCCTGCTGCTCGGCCTCTGCCCGGCCTTTGTCGCACCGGTACATGCGTCACCGGAAAATGACCTGAAGACCTTCAGGTCATACTTTGAAAAGCGCTTCCCGAAGACGCCGTTCAAGGACTTCATCAACGGGGTATATGCGATCGACGCCGATTCCCGGGAACAGTGGGAACAGATCGAGGAATTTCCTCCCTACGAGCTGAGCCTGGAAAACGGCAAGAAACTGTTCAACACGCCGTTCGCCAACGGCAAGACCTACGCCAGCTGCTTCGAAAACGGCGGCGAAGGCATCGCCAACCGCTACCCGTTCTTCGACAAGGAGTCGGGCAAGGTGATCACGCTGGAAGCGGCCATCAATACCTGCCGCGAATCCAACGGGGAGAAACCCCTGAAATACAAAAAGGGCGCCATTGCGGACATTTCCGCCTACATGCACTACACATCGCGCGGCAAGATCATCAATGTCGAGGTTCCGGATGACCCGCGCGCCCAGGCGATCTACGAGGCAGGCAAGCGTGAGTTCTTTGCCAAGCGTGGCCAGCTGAACATGTCATGCGCAGACTGTCACGTGTTCAATGCCGGCAACCGGATCCGTGCCGATCTCTTGAGCCCTGCGCTCGGCCATGTCACGCATTTCCCCGTGTATCGTTCCAAGTGGGGCGAACTCGGCACGCTGCACCGCCGCTACGACGGCTGCAACAAGCAGGTACGTGCCAAGCCATACAAGGCGCAGGGACCGGAGTACACCGCACTCGAGTACTTCGAAAGCTACATGAGCAACGGCCTGGAGATCAACGGACCGGGTTCACGCAAGTAGATCCGGACCTGTCACCGAAAAAGCCCGGCGCTCTGCCGGGCTTTTTTTATGTGGCGCATCACTGCTGTCCCACAAACGCCCTCTCCCGGAGGGACGCCGACAGGGATGTCGG
>CAZMAK010000069.1:0-11930 GCA_964564245.1 uncultured Ectothiorhodospiraceae bacterium
AACACCACGGCGGTGGTGCCGGTCGCACCGCTTCCGGTCGCGGTTCCGGTCGCGGTTCCGGTCGCGGCGCCACTGGTAGTGGCGGTTCCGCCAGCGTTGCCGCCGCCGAGACAGCCGGTCAGACCGGCCACCAGGGCCAGTGCCAGAAGGCGGGCAAGCGCGCCCGCCGGTTTGTGTAAGTGATTCGAGGTTGAAGGTTGCATTGCAGGGTTTCCTGGCCAGCGGCCGAAGTACATTTACAGGCAATGCAGCAAGAATGATGCCAATAGGAACTCGTATTTATAATCAATAGCTTGCAGTGATGCCGCCCCCAACGGATGGGCCTTCACCAGATGGGGAAATGAGGTTCCGGGACTGGCAATCCTGCCGGATGACCTCGACGGGGACCGCCGGAAACCGGACTCCGGGAGTTATCCCGTTATTTTCAATCGGCATTTACCGGCCTGTGCCGGACGACCCGGAGGGTGCGGAACCACGATCACCCGGGACGGACACCCTGTCGCAATCTGGATACAGTGGTATTTTCAGAAAAAACAGAAAGATAAAACAAACTGCAAGGGATTGTGTCCGCAATCGGCGACAAATCCGCCGCTGGCGGCATCCGGGAGAGCAGGTTGCAGCCCGCTTACTGCGCCTTGAACTGGGGGGGATTCAGCTGATGTTTGTGCAACAGCTTGTAGAACTCGGTGCGGTTGCGCTTGGCGATCCGCGCGGCGTGCGCCACGTTGCCATTGGTCATCTGCAGCAGCTGGGTCAGGTAATCGCGCTCGAACTGGTTGCGCGCATCGGCAAAGGACGGGAGGTCCGCCGATTCGCTGCGCAGGGCGCGCTGCACCAGGCTGACCGGGATCAGGGGGGTCGTGGACAACGCCACCGACTGTTCCACCACGTTGTGCAACTGGCGCACGTTGCCCGGCCAGGCCGCGTATAGCAGGGCTTCCTGGGCCTCGGAGGAGAAACCGGTGATACCGCGTTTCTGCGCCTCCGGGAACTGTTTCAGGAAGTGATTGGCCAGCAGCATGATGTCCTCGCGCCGCGCGGCCAGCGGTGGCAATTCGAGATTGACCACGTTCAGGCGATAGTAGAGGTCCTCGCGGAAATCGCCCTCGTGCAGCGCCTCGCCGAGATCCTGGTGGGTGGCGGAGATGATTCGTACATCCACCGGAATGGACTCGGTCGCGCCGACCGGGCGGATTACCCGCTCCTGCAGGGCACGCAGCAGCTTGACCTGGAACGAGGCCGGCATGTCACCGATCTCGTCCAGAAACAGCGTCCCGCCGTTCGCCGCCCGGAACAGCCCCGGATGATCACGGCTCGCCCCCGTGAAGGCGCCCTTGACGTGGCCAAACAGCTCCGACTCGAACAGGGACTCGGGGATGGCACTGCAGTTGAGCGCCACGAACGGATGGTCGGCGCGCGGACTGGCCAGGTGAATGGCGCGGGCCAGCAGTTCCTTGCCGGTGCCACTGTCTCCCTGGATCAGCACACTGGTATCACTGTCGGCAATCAGTCGCGCCTGCGTCAGCAGGTTATCCATCAGCGGGCTGCGCGTGATGATGTCCTTGCACCAGTCCTCGGACACCGTGTCCGGCGGTCCGCCCGGCAGTTCACCGGTCAGCTTGAGGGCACGGCTGACGTGCTCGAGCAGCACCTTGCTGTTGAACGGTTTGGTGAGATAACTGAACACCCCGCGGCTGGTGGCCTCGATGGCATCCGGAATCGTCCCGTGGGCGGTCAGGATCAGCACCGGCAGGCCGGGGTTACGATTGTGGATCTGGTTGAACAGGCTCATGCCGTCCATGCCGCTCATACGCAGATCGGTAATGATCAGGCGCGGCCGGAACAGCGGCAACTGCGCCAGTGCCTGCTCACCGCTTTCCACGGCATTGACGGAGTATCCCTCCGCCGTCAGGCGCATGGACAACAACCGCAACAGGCTGCGGTCGTCATCCACAAGTAAAATACGGTATTTCTCAGCGCTCACGTTCGATCACCGTCGGGGCATCGCGATTCTGTATATTCTGTTCGATGTTTGTCAGTTCCTGCAACTGCTGTTCCAGTTCCTCGATGCGGCGATTCTGTTCGGTGACCTGTTTCCAGAGGATATCCAGCTTGCGTGCGGACTGACTCTGATCGTCCAGCCGCTGCTGCATCAGGGTAATGAATTCCCGGTCTCCGTGATCATCGGGCAGTGGATCGATCCCGTCCAGCAGGCGGCGCGCGCGGTGGCTGTCGCGAACGCCTTCGGCACCGTTCGCCAGCAGCAGGATCAGCTGCATGCGATGATTGATGTCCGGATTACGCTGGAATTCCTCCTCCCACTTCACCAGCGTCTGCTGCTGCTGCTCGGGTGACTGGTCACGCGTACCGCTCTCGGCCGCCAGCCACAATGCAACACCGCTATCCGGCGGGGTTGTGCACTCCTGTTGCGGATGCGGAGTCGACAGTTGCTGCAACTCGGCACAGCCGGGCAACCCGCCGAGCAGTACAAGTATCAGTAGTCTCGATGCTTTCATTCACCCTGCCCCACTGGCAAACGGACCTGCAAGCAGGCCCCGTTATGTTCCGATCTTAGCACGCGGACGGTTCCACCATGTGCCTTGGCATACTCCCTGGCAATCGACAACCCCAGGCCGGTACCTCGCACCGGCCCCCTGTCGGCCGGGGCACCCTGGTAGAACGCCTCGAATACCCGTTCACGTTCCTGCTCGGGAATACCCGGCCCGGCATCCGCCACTTCCAGCACGGCAGTATCGTCCTGCAATTCCAGCCGAACGGAGAGCCGCCCGCCGTCGGGCGAGTACTTGACCGCGTTGGAAACCAGGTTGTCCACCAGGATGCGCAGCTTTTCACGGTCACCGTCCAGCACCACCGGCCGCAGCTGCACATCGGTTTCCAGCTGCCGCGACAACATGGTGATCCTGTGCCCTGCCAGCACTTCCTCGACCAGCTGGTCGAATTCCACCGGCTTGTGTACCAGCGTGCTGTCACGCGATTGCACGATGCTGAAATTCAGCAGATCCTCGATCAGCTTCTGCAATTGCAGGCCGCTTTCATGCAGGATTCCCGCAATCTCGCACTGCTGCTCATTCAGCGTTCCGACCACCTGCTCGCGCAGCAGTTCGGTGCCTTCCCGAATGGCGGTAAGCGGTGTTTTCAGCTCATGTGACATGTGCTGCAGGAAGCGGGTCTTGTCCTGTTCCAGTTCCAGCAGGCGCAGGCGCAGCCAGTCCAGACGCTCACCCAGTTGCTGCAGGTCACGCGGGCCGGTGATGACCGGAGTATCCATGAAACTGCCATCGCCGAGCCGGCGGATGGCCTGGTCGATCTGGCGCACCGGCCGGGAGATCAGTACCGTGAAGATCACGGTCAGGATCACGGCGGCAGGCACCAGTGCGACCGCCTGTATGACCAGGGTCCGCTGCACACCCTCGGATTCATCCTGCATCTGTTCGACGCCGCGCGTGATCAGGTCCTGGCTGTTGAGCAGGATTTGTGACGCGATGCGCCCCAGCTCGATGAAGGTGGGCATTGCCGCCACGGTTTCGGGTGCATCGTGCGGATGTTCCAGCAACAGCTTGTGCAGATCATTCTCGCTGGTGTGCAACTCGTCCAGCAGCTTGTGCTGGTCAGTGGACAGGTCCTGCGACTCCAGACCGCGTACGGCATCATTGAAGCGCTCGTGGTTCTCCTTGTAGACATCGAACAGCACCAGGTCCCCGAGCACCTGGTACTGGCGGGCGTTACGCTCCATGGCCTTGACCGTCTCGACCAGTACCTGGCTGCCCTGTGTGACAAACACGCTTTGCAACAGGGCCTGCTGGCTGTGCGTCACCAGCCGGTCCACCGATATGGTGGCGACCACCAGTGCGGCGATCAATGGCAGCACAACCAGCAGGAAGCCGGTCAGTACCAGTCGCAGGATGGATTTGGGACGCAGGAAACTCATGGCTTGTTACCGGCTGTGTTCAGGGCCGCGCCGCGCTGGCGAGAAAGCCGGGATGACCCGGACAGGTCGGGACATTCTAGAGCATCGCTGCAGCCACTCCCAGCGCAACCGGCTGCCGGGGGGATGACCGCCCCGGGAATGCCCTACGAGTCAATACGGCGTATACCTACAATCCGTGCGCCCGTACCACCATGGGACCGTGCGGGTATCGATGGTAAGCTTCACCGGTCGCGGCGCCGTACCGCACCGGCGCCGGACTGAACCAGGACGACCGCAATGAATCACAGGCAGCCACGCGTCATCAGCAGTCCGCCGGAGCATCCCGGATGAGAGCCACCAGACCGCCAGCCGGTCCGGTCGAGGTGTCCGTGGTCGTGGTTACGCTGGCCGGCGAACAGCACCTCGACCGCTGCCTCGAGCAACTGACCCATTCGGAAACCGGTGCCGGCTTCGAGGTCATTATCCCGGTCGACGAAACGCTGGACCACATCAGCACCCTGGAGGCACGCTACCCGGCCTGGAGATTCCTGCGTACGGCCGGCATCTGCAGTTACGCGCAGCTGCGCAGTGTCGGCGTGAAGGCGGCCACCGGCCGCCTGGTTGCGATTACCGAGGATCACTGCCTGCCGGCACGGAACTGGATCCAGCGCATCATCGAGGCGCATGCCGCAGCACCGGTCGCCATCGGTGGCGCGGTGGATATTAACGGGACGGACGATCCACTCAACCTGGCCGTGTATTTCCAGGATTACCTGCGCTACATGCCGCCGGTCGCTGCCGGCGCAGCCATTGCACCGGCCATGACGAACGCTTCGTACAAGCGGGCTGCGCTGCAGGAGATCGCCTCCGTCTGGGAACCGGAGTTTCATGCCACCGCCGTGCACGATGCGCTGGCCACGGCCGGCGGCGAGCTGTGGCTGTCACCCGACATCCTGGTCAGGCAGTGCCGCGATACCGGTATCGAGCACGCGTTGCGGGAGCGTTACGCCTTCGGTCGCCTGTCCGGCAGCAGGCACGCCGCAGCCGCAACATCCGGCATGCGCGCGCTACATGCCCTGCTGTCCCCTGCGCGGGCACCGTTGCAGCTCATCCGGCTGCTGCCGGTAATACTGCGCAAGCGGCGCAGGGGCTGGCAATTCCTCGCCGCGCTGCCGGCCCTCGCATTACTTGCGACGGCCTGGGCCTGTGGCGAGTGCACCGGGTACGTGACGTGCCGGGCTGGTCCGCGCCTGGAACCGAAACCGGTACCTGAATTCAATCCCTGACGGACCGGGCTCCGTGATCAGGCCGATTACTGCGCGTTCTTGACGACCTCACCGGACTTGCTGCCTTCCGCACCGGTGCTGTCGTAGGTGCTCATCACCACGTACCAGCTACCGGGCGCAAGGTTGTCGATGACCGTGGAGGTCGCACTGCCATCCGCGACATCGACCGTGGCCGTGTAATTCCCGCTGCTCTGGCCCAGGTACACATGGTAACCACCGATATCGGACAGGAGCAGCGGACTGCCGTCCGAACGGGTGACCGGCGCCGTCCAGCTCAGCGTGAAACCGCCATTACTGGACTGCACCTGGATCGAGAAGGCCGGCAGGCTGACACTGGCCTGGCCGTCACTCACCGTAATCACGATATTGGTATAGCTCCCGGCATCGGCATTGAACGGCGTGCCGGACAACGCGCCGGTTGTCGTATCAAAACTCGCCCAGGACGGCTTGTGACTGATGCTGAAGTCCAGACTGTCGCCGTCCGGGTCGGAGGCGGCCGGCTGGAACAGGTAGGCTGAACCCGCCGTTGCGGTGGTCGCCGGTGTTCCACTGATGTTCGGCGCCCGGTTTGGTGCAGGAGTCACCTCGATCGAAAAGGCCGGCAGGCTGGTGCTTGCCTGCCCGTCGCTCACGCTGATCACGATATTGCCATACACGCCTGCGTCGCCCCGCGCGGGAGTACCGGACAGGCGGCCGGTCGAGGTACTGAAGCTGGCCCAGGACGGCTTGTGACTGATGCTGAAGCCCAGGCTGTCACCATCCGGGTCGGAGGCCGTCGGCCGGAACTGGTACGCCGCTTCCTCGGCGACGGATGCGGCCGGTGTACCACTGATTTGCGGCGGCTGGTTCTCGACCGGCGCCGCTGTCACCTGGATACTGAAGGCCGGCAGACTGCTGCTGAGCTGTCCGTCACTCACACTGATCACGATATTGCCATAGCTGCCGGCGCTGCCCGGAATGCCGGACAGCGTGCCGGTTGCACTGTCAAAGCCTGCCCATGACGGCTTGTGACTGATACTGAAGGACAGGGCATCACCCTGTGCATCGAAAGCTGACGGGGTGAAGCTGTATGCCGTACCGGCCGTGACCGTGGTGTCCGGCGAACCACTGATCTGCGGCGCCGTATTCACTACCGGAGCAGGCTCCACCGTGACAGCGAACGCGGGCAGACTGGCGCTTTCGATACCATCGGTAACCGTAATCATGATTGCCGGGTAGTTACCGGTATCGGCGTCCCCCGGCGTTCCCGTCAATGTCCCGTTTGCCGGGTTGAATGCAGCCCAGGACGGCTTGTGGACGATGCTGAATGACAGGCTGTCACCATCGGCATCCGTTGCCTGCGGCTGAAAACTGTATTGCACGCCCGCGACTGCCACCGGCGCAGGGCTACCCGAAATCTGCGGCACGCTGTTGGACGCCGCTGCGGACGCCGCTGCATTGACCTGTGCGATTTGCGCGCCGGTGGCCACTGTCACGAGGTTCACCGCCTGTTGCAGGGTGTCAACACTGCCTTGCGGTAGCAATCCGGTTACCTGCCCCGGTGTGCTGCCGGGCACCAGACCCGCCAGTGCCGTCGCTACTGCCTGGACAGACGTACCGCCATCCAGCACCAGTGCAGCCGCGATCGCCGCCCGTGCCTGGGCCAGCAGCTGTCCGTTGATCAGCACACTGCCCGTCAGCTGGTTGTTTCCGACACCCGGGGTCGTGCTGCGGATCGCCTGGTCCATGACAGCGGCCGCCGGCAGCCCGCCGACATGCAGGTCGTTGCCCAGTGTCTCGAGCAGCACCTGGGCCGACACGACATTGGCGACCGCGGACAGCCGCGCGTCCGTGGCACCACTGCCCAGACCGTCCAGCTGGCCATCTGCCAGGTCCGCCGCAAGTGCCTCGATTACCGCGTCTGCACCGGTGCCGGTCGCATCCCGGACACGACGTACCAGTTCGCCCAGCGACTCGCAGGCCTTCACCATCGCCGCCTCGTTACCTGCATCGATCGCGGAGGTGATCGGGTCCGCCACCAGGCTGTTGTCCAGACCAAACCCGAGCCTGTTGCGTACCATCGTCTGTGCCGTTGCCACGTTACCGGCGGTGAGTCCTCCCGGCATCGACTCGGCCACCTGCACCACGAAGCGCGAGAACGGATTGATATTCACCACGGTGTCGGAAGGATTGAGCACCACCGACTCCAGGACAAAGTCCGGCGCACCCCCGGTGACCAGGTCCACGCCGTCGTTGACCACCAGCTTCAGCGGATACTCGCTGTCCGGAACATCCAGTGTCAGGTGAAACACGGCCGTATTGTCGGACTGTATCGAGCCCAGCAGGGTCGTGTCCGATCCGTAGACCATGACCGTGGCGCCCGTCACCGGACCATCGCCCACGCTGCCACTGAGATTGAGCGGATTACTCGTCCCGGAACCAGAACCGTCGCCGGCGCCCGGTTGCACATTGCAGGCGGCCAACAGTGAAAACAGCGCCAGCAGCAGCATGTTCTGCAATACCGGCCTGCGTGAAAGACACGTGATCATGCACTGGTTCTCCGGGGCTGTTACCGGCAGGACCGGCCAGCCCACATCGACTACCGTTTGAATCTCTGGTAATCATCGGGAAAGTGCAGAAAAATGTACGTGTTGCGTGCCTCAGCAGGGGCGTGACCCGGCTCACAGATTGGCACATTGGTGAAGTATTACGGGACAGAAATCAATGCAGCCCGGCCGGACAGTGCCGGCCGGGCTGCATGGAAAGACGGGCTCCTAACGTGAACCGCGACCCAGCAGGACCACTTCGGCGGTCTGCAGCAGGATCAGGGCATCCAGCAGGATGCTGTAGTTCTTGACGTAGTACAGGTCGTACTGGAGTTTTTCGTAGCCATCCTCTTCGGAGGCGCCGTAGCAATAGCGAATCTGTGCCCATCCGCTGAGACCCGGTTTCACACGGTGGCGCTCGTTGTAGTACGGGACCTTCTCGGCAAGCCGCCGCACGAATTCGGGACGCTCGGGACGCGGCCCGATAAAGCTCATGTCTCCGCTGATGATGTTGTACAGCTGCGGCAGCTCGTCCAGGCGGTATTTCCTCAGGAATGCCCCGACCCGGGTTATCCGTGAATCGTTCTGCTGCGCCCAGCGGGCGACACCGTCCTGTTCGGCATTGGCCACCATGCTGCGGAATTTGTAGATCTGGAACAGCCGGCCGCCCTGCCCCACACGTGTCTGGCTATAGAAAATGCTGCACTTGCAACGGCACTCGGCAAGGATTGCAAGCGCGGCCAGCAGCGCGATCGGCACCACGATCGGCATCAGTACCAGCACACACAGGATATCAAACAGGCGTTTCCAGATCCGGCGGAAATTGCTGACCTGGAAACCGGTGGACAGAAACAACCAGCTCGGCCGGATGATATCGAGACGGATCTTGCTGGTGTGGCGCTCGAAGAAGTTTGGCAGGTCGAGCACCTCGACACCGCTCATCTTGCATTCCAGCAGGTCGTTCACCGGCAGCCCGTTACGCCGGTCGTCCATGGCCAGGATGATCATGTCGATCTGGTTTTTCCTGACGTACTGGCTCAGCGTACCCGGGGTATCGGCCAGTGGAATACTGCGTACCTCGGCTTCATCGCCGGGCATCGGCATGTAACAGACGACATTGACATCACTGATGGAGCCGGCGGCCTCGACATCCCGCACCAGCCGTGCCATTTTCCCCGAACCCAGCACCAGTGTCCGCAGGCGCAGGTCGTGTGCGCGTGCGATACGCCGGACCACAAGGCGGCTTGCCATGATCAGGACAAAACTGACAATCGCCGCAAGCACGATTGCGCCACGCTCGACCTGCAGACCGGGAAGGAAGAAGAAGACCACGCCGAGCATGACCATCCCGGCGGCCATGCTGCCGCCGATACGAACCATCAGCACACTGGTGGACTGGCCGGGCTGACGCTGGTAATTGCCGAAGGCGATCATGCTCAGCATCATGGACGCACAGAACAACAGGGCAGCCGTAAACATGGTCTCCAGCCCGGGCTCCCATATCAATTCCCGATGCTGCAGGATCAGCCCTGCATAGAACGCGGACAGCAACAGAGCCGCCTCGATTACCCCGAGCAGAACGAATTCGGTCGGGATGTGATGACTGAAGAGATACGTGGAGTGCGAGAACAGCCTGACCTTGTGACCGGCAGGTACCGCACGTGCTGCATCCTCCGTGCCGGTCAGCCGCTCATTCTTGTTATTCATTACGCCACCTTTGACTACAAAAAAATCACTTTGACAACCCGTCCCTGGTGAGCAACGGCATGTGGAGCAATGCCTGCTTAACCCACCCCGATTCACGTTACCGGTCCCGGGAAAGGCATCGCCGCCTGACACGGATTCGAGCTTGTGAATCTCATCCGTAAATATAAACGACAGATGCTTGACGCACAATGTTCTGACAACAAAATAATTGAAATTTCAGCGAAAGTAGTACAAAAGTACTAAGCCGAACGAGCAGGGGTTCGTGAGGTTCCCAGGGTGAGATTCAATGCCTTCCCGACGCGACGAACACCGGCAGGATTCGCACCGGAATGGTGTGGCATCGAGAGACAAATGGGCATCCGGCCGGCATGATTAGTGCAGGAGCGTCTGGATCTCGTCGAACAGATACGTGGTGAACGGGATGGCGCAGGTAAAGGCCGGCGAGACCGCATTCAGAACATGGAAGGAGCGGTCATCCCCTTCGTAGCAGAAATCCATAACCAGTTTTTTCTGCTTCATATCAATCAGCTGCGCACGGATCCCGGCCGGTCCCCAGTGGTCGAACTGGGACACGCCGATTCCCGGGACGAGTTCAGCGGCCAGCCTGACCAGGTTCTTCCTGGAATACTTGGTGATTTCCTGCAGGGCGAGACTCCGGAAGCCGAAACTGTTCGTGGCGAACAGGACCAGCTCCCGCATCGCGATTTCCACCAGCTCACGCAGGTCGAAATTGGCGAATCCCCTGTAATGCTCGCGCCAGAACGCCGGGATAGCCGTCGGACCCAGCTTCGTCCGGCCCTCCGCCGAAACCGTGAAGTGCACCCCGAGAAAGGGGTTCGCCAGGTCGGGTACCGGGTAGATGTGGGTACGGACGCCGACTGCACCGGGATTCGCATACAGGTACAACCCCTTGAAGGGGATGATCCGGTATTGCTGGGAAAACCCGTAGTCCTGCGCGATCCGGTCGGCGTACAGCCCGGCCGCGTTGATCACGTATCCTGCGGAAATGGTGTCATCTCCGACCCTGACCTGCTGCCCCTGGTGGCCGCGATAGGCGCTTGCCAGGCGGATTTCGACGCCGGCATTGCGTGCATCCTCGACAAAGGCCGCCATCACCTGACGGGGGCTGACGGTCGCGGTCGCCGGTGAAAACAGACACTTGCCGAAGGTACGCACACCGGGCTCGATGGCCCTGGCCGCCTCCTCGTCGAGCTCGTGCAGTTCCACGCCATTGGTCCGCGCCCGGCGCAGCAACTCATCCATCTGTTCCAGGTCGGTGCTGTTTTTCGCCACCACCAGCTTGCCACACTGGTTCAGCAACAGGCCGCGTTCCTTGCAGTATTCCACCATGATGCGGTTGCCATCGCGGGTGAAGCGGGATTTCAGGCTGTCCGCCGTGTAGTAGAAGCCGGCATGCAACACACCACTGTTCCGGCCACTGGCATGCAGCCCGCAGTCGGTTTCCTTGTCTACCAGGACTACGTGCGCGTCGGGAAACGTGCGCTTTGCACACAGCGCGAGGTTGATACCGATCACCCCGCCACCAATGATCAGGAAGTCTGCGGTTTGTTTCGGCATCGGACTGGAGAGTTCACGCGGGTTTGGATAGAAGCGGGCTGCCGCGGGCGACCCGTCACCCGCGGCAGGCTGACTATAAGGATCCGAACAGGGCAATGCGCTCGACGACCAGCAGGTCACCCAGGGTAATCTGGCCGTCCGGCTGCGGGACACCATTGACCAGGGGTGCCACATCGATCACCTGCATTTCCGCCGGTGTGACCGTCAAATTTTCCCGCAGTATCCGTATTACCCGGAGCACATCCGCCACATCCACCTTGCCGTCTCCGGTGATATCACCGTACAGGGTGGAAAATACCGGACCCACCGCGGCACTCTGCACCGGCGCGCCCGGCGATACACCGTTCAGCGCAACCGGTCTCACCTCGAGCACCAGCGTATGTCCTACATCCGCTGCCACCGGCATGTAATCCTGCGTCGTCGCCACCTCGACCGACCCGTCACGCAACCAGCGGTACAACGCCACTCCCTGCGTGTCATTGTCCGCATCGTAGTAGTCATAACTGCTCGTCAGCAGCTGGCCCACGCCAGCCACACCACTGATCGCCACGTTGCTGGCCACCGGCGCCGTGTTCGCCGGCACTACCGGACCCGCCCCCACGGGACTCACCGCCGGCGAGCCGGGTGATAACCCGCTCTGCGCCACCGGCGTCACCTCGAAGGTCATCGTCGCATTCAGGTCGGCGCTGGTCAGCGGATAGCTGATCGCGGTCGCACCGCTGACCGGCGTGCCATCCCTGAACCAGCGATAGGTCGACGTCCCTTCCGGGTCACTGTCCGCATCGCTGTAGCTGTAGCTGCCGGTCAGCGTCTGGCCCACTTCCGGCGTGCCGGTAATCGCCACGTTGCTCGCCACCGGCGCCGTGTTCGCCGGCACTACCGGACCCGCCCCCACGGGACTCACCG